>JASHPR010000740.1 GCA_030038015.1 Streptosporangiaceae bacterium | reverse complement strand
CTGGCCGCCTGCGGCAGCGGCGCACCGGCCGCGTCCGGATCGGCGGCCCACGGCAGCGGGTATCCCGTCACCGTGACCAGCTGCGGCGTGCCCGTGACCTACACCCGCGCGCCGCAACGGGCGGTGTCCAACGACATCAACACCACCGAGGACATGCTCGCCCTGGGCCTGCAGTCGCACATGGTGGGCGACTTCGGCGCGGTGGGCGACGGCCCGGTCGGCCAGCCGATACCGGCCGACTACCAGGCGGCGTTCAGGAAGGTCCGCGACGTGTCACCGGACAACTACTTCACGCTGGAGCAGCTGGTCGGCCTGCATCCCGACTTCCTGTTCGCGGGATGGAACTACGGCCTGCAGGTCGGCACCAACCTCACGCCGGATTACCTCGCCAAGTTCGGCATCAAGACGCTGGTGCTCACCGAGTCCTGCGCCCACGTCCAGCCGGGCACGGACTCGGTCAGCATCAACGACACCTACACCGACCTGCGCAACCTCGGCGCCATCTTCAACGTGCGGGCCCGGGCGCAGCAGGTCATCGCCGCGATGCAGGCCCAGGTGGCCGCGGCCCGCGCCAAGATCGCCGGGCTCAAGCCGGTCACCGTCTTCGACTACGACAGCGGCGAGGCCGCGCCGTTCACCGGGCCCGGCCTGGCCATGCCCACCGCCCTGATCAGCCTGGGCGGCGGCACCAACATATTCGCCTCCCTCAAGCAGAGCTGGACCTCGGTGTCCTGGGAACAGGTCGTCGCCGCCCAGCCGCAGTGCATCATCATCAACAACTACGGCACCCCGACAGCCGCGCAGAAGGAGCAGTTCCTGGAGACCTTCACCGCCACCAAGAACCTCCCCGCGGTGAAGAACCACTGCTTCCTGCCCCTCAGCTACGACGAGGTCACCCCCAGCCCCCGCAACGCCCAGGCGGTCGTGGCCATCGCCCGGTGGCTGCACCCATCCGCATTCGGCCTGCCCGCCGACGGCTCGTGAACGAAATCTATGTGCCGAGAGTCCCCGGAGGTGTCCGCCGACAGCACACCTCACCCTCGAATTCCTCCCCCCGCTTGACTGGACCGCCTACGGCCCAGCGGCGGCCCGCGACCCGGCCATCGTCTCGGCCTGCTACGAGGACATCACACGACGGCTGCAAGCCGCGCTTGACCGCCTCTCCGCCGAACACCCCCACCCGGTGCTCCTCGGATGCTCACAGCTCGCCGCGCAGGCAGCAACAGGCGCGGTACATTGCACCAGACACCTCAGATGACCGGGACGGGCGTGCAGGAGATCGCGATGGGGATCTGGCGCCGGCCCCCCGGGGGTTGCGCCCAGGCGAGCTCGGCCGTTCCGGCTTCGTATCGCGTGCCCGCTGGTTGGTCCGTGCAAGCCGGTGACCCGGGGGAGACCGGCAGATAGGCCGTAACAAGCTCCTCTCTTTGCCGTCCGTCACCACCCATGTACCCGTGTTCGGTTGTTACCAGTCAGTAGCTAGCCATTGGCCCGTGCCGGCGGGACCTAGGTCCTCTGTCGGCCCGGCGACTCGCGGCGGACGCTGGGACAGGGAAGGAATGGAATCGCCATGACTTCGATGCCCAGTGCGGATGCCATAGAGAGCGCCGGCCTCGATGTGGACACGCTCAACATGACGCTGGAGGCGATCCGGGATTACGTCTTGCATGCGCTCCCGGACGACAGATTGCTCCAGCTTGACCACGATGATGAATGCCCGCTCGACGTGGTCAGGGGGATGTGCAGCGACGAGCTGGGCATCCAGCTGCTGTTCATTCCCGAGGAGTACGGCGGGATGGGCGGCAACACGGTCGACGTGTACCGGGTCTGCGAACAGATGGCCCGCCTGGACGTCGGGGTTGCCACCAGCGTTCTCGCGACCTTCCTGGGCAGCGATCCAATATTCTTCGGTGCCACGCCGGAGCAGCAACGCAAATGGCTGACCGAGATCGCCGAGACCGGGGTCCTGTACGCCTACGGAGCGACGGAACCTGACGCGGGGAGCGACCTGGCTGCGCTCAGGACGACTGCGACGCCCGTCATGGCCGACGGCCAGGTCACCGGATACCGGCTCAGCGGGCGTAAGCAGTGGATAAGCAACGGGGGTATCGCCGACAAATACACAATCCTGGCCAGCGCACCCGGCGGGCCATCCTGGTTCGTGCTCGAGCGCGGAACCGAGGGGTTCACCCAGAACCGGCCTGAGGACAAGCATGGCATCCGGCTGTCCAACACCGCCGCGTTGTTCCTTGACGACGCTTTCGTGCCCGCCGGCAATCTGGTGGGCGGCGTTGAGGGCCAGGGGCTGATCCAGGCCCAGAAGGTGTTCGGCTACACGAGGCTGATGGTCGCGGCCTTCGGCCTTGGCGCCGGCTGGTCGGCACTCGACCGGGCCATCCGCTACTCCACCACCCGCATTCAGGGCGGCGCGCCGCTATCGGAAAAGCAGGGCTTCACCCACAAGCTGATCGTTCCCCATGCCGTGCGGCTGGAGGCAGCCCGAGCTGTCATCGAGGCGGTGGCGGCGCGGATCGACGCGGGCGAGGGCGCGGACGGGAGGCTCAACACCGAAGGCGCCATCGCGAAGTACACGGCGACCGAGGCCGGGAATCTGGCCGCCGACGCCGCCATCCAGGCACACGGCGGCTATGGGTACACGCGGGAATACCTGGTGGAGAAGATCAAGAGAGATGTCCGGATCACCACGATCTACGAGGGCACCTCCGAGATCATGGAGATGACGATCGCCCGCGACCGGTGGCAGCAGCACCTGAAGTCCGCGGGCCGCTACTACCCCGAGCGCGCAGCCGGGTTGCGTGCCCTGCACGCGCGTCACGCCGATGTGGGCGCCGAGACAGCCGCACTTGCCTGCGAGGCGCTGGCGGCGGTCCTGGACGCCTGCCGCACCGGCCGGCTCACCAGGAGCCAGCATGTGCTGTTCCGCCTCGGCGAGCTGATAGCCGCGGCCGAGGTGGCTGGCTGCTTCGCGGACCGTGCCGCGGCAGCCATCGAGGGCAGCCTGCCGGAAAAGGCAGACCACCGGTTCGATGCCACGGCTCTCGCGGCGATGAGCCGCGTGTTCGCCCGCGACGCTGCGCAGAAGGTGGCGTGCGACGGGCTGCGCTGGGTGATCGGGGCCGGCGACCCGTCAGGCACTGGCAGCACGCCGGTCGCCGCCAGCCTCGGGCTCGACGCCGTGCGCGCAGCCCAGGCAGGGCTGATAGCCGACATGGATCACATTGCCGACGTCCTGTACGGGCGGGCCGGCTCAGGATCCACCCCGAAGGACTGAGCGAGATGACCTCCAGCCAGCAAACGCAGACGCAGGCAGGAACGGGCCGGTTGCAGCCCATCGCCATCGTGGGCATGGGTGCGATCATGCCGGAGGCGCCGACCGCAGCCGCGTTCTGGGCGAACATCACCGGCGGACGTTACTGCATCACCGACGTGCCGAAGGACCGGTGGGACCCTGAGCTTTACTACGACCCAGACCCGCGGGCTCCTGATAAGACCTACTCGCGCATCGGCGGATGGGTTCGTGACTTTCCGTGGGATCCGATTGGCTGGCACCTGCCGCTGCCGCCCAGGGTCAGTGACCAGATGGACGACGGCCAGAAGTGGGCTGTCGCCGCTGCGCGCGAGGCGCTCGTCGATGCCGGCTGGCCGAACTGGAACATCGACCCGGAACGCGTCGCCGTCGTGGTCGGCAATGCGATGGGCGGGGACAAGCACTACGCCACGAACCTCCGCGTCCAGTTGGCCGAGTTCACCCGCGAACTCACGCGGTCAGCCGCATTCGCGGCGTTGCCCTCCGGCACGCGGGAGCAGATCATCGCCGAGGCGAGCCGGTCGCTCCGGGGCCTGCTTCCCGAGATCACCGAGGACAGCATGCCCGGCGAGCTGTCGAACATCATCGCCGGGCGGATAGCGAACCTGTTCAATTTCCGCGGCGCGAGCTTCACCACCGACGCCGCGTGCGCCTCCGGGCTGGCCGCGCTCAGCGCGGCCGCGCAGGAGCTGGCCAACGGGCAGTGCGACGCGGTCGTCACCGGCGGCGTGGACCGGAACATGGCCGCTGCCGTCTTCGTCAAGTTCTGCAAGATCGGAGCGCTGTCCGCCACCGGGACGCGGCCCTTCGACGCCGGGGCCGACGGCTTTGTCATGGGCGAGGGCGCGGCGCTGTTCGTCCTCAAGCGGCTGGCAGACGCCGAGCGCGACGGTGACCGGATCTATGCCGTGCTGCTCGGCGTCGCCGGATCAAGCGATGGGAAGGGCAAGGGAATCACCGCCCCGAACCCGGTCGGCCAGCGGCTGGCAATCGCGCGTGCCTGGGCCAACTCGGGCGCTGACCCCGCCAGCGTGTCCTGCCTCGAGGCTCACGGCACGTCGACCCGGGTCGGTGACGCCGCCGAGCTGGAGAGCCTGACCGCGGTGTTCCGTCCTGACGACTTCCCGCCGGGCTCGGTCGCCCTCGGCTCGGTCAAGTCGAACATTGGCCACCTGAAGGGCGCCGCCGGTACGGCCGGGTTGTTCAAGCAGGTGATGGCGCTGCACGAGAAGGTGCTACCGCCGAGCCTGAGCTTCCGCGAGCCCAACCCAAACGTGGACTGGGCGGTCTGCCCGTTCCGGGTCAACAGCGAGCTGCGGGAATGGCCGGCGCCAGCGGGCGGTGTGCGGCGCGCCGGCGTCAGCGCGTTCGGCTTTGGCGGCACCAACTTCCACGCGGTGATCGAGGAGTACATTCCAGGCCTGCACGACACCGGGGACCGGCGGACGTTCGCCGCGGCCGGGCTGCCGGCAGCCACATCGGGCAGCCCGGCCCCGAGCCCGTCGGCAAAAGGCCCAGAACGTGCCGTGCAATCGCCGGCCGACGGGCCCCGTGCCGAGCTCGCGGCCGGGGTCAAGGCGCCGCTGCGCGGCGCTCTCGTGGTGGGCGGGGAGAGCGAGGCGGACGTTGCCGCGCAGCTGACGCGCATCCGGGATCGTGCAGCGGCAGGCGAGGCGCCCGCTCCGGCGCCTCCCGACCCGGATCTGACGGCAGCCCAGGTACGGGTCGCGATCGACTACGGCGGTGCCAGCGAGCTGGCCGATAAGGCGGACAAAGCCGCCCAGGCTCTCGCGACCCGGGCTCCCGAGCTGCGCAGGATGCTGCGTTCCCGCGGTGTGTTCATCGGCCACGGCCCTGCGCCCAAGGTCGCGTTCCTCTACACCGGCCAGGGGTCGCAGTACGTCAACATGCTGCATGAGCTTCGCGATACCGAGCCGATCGTCGCGCAGACGTTCGCCGAGACCGACAAGGTGATGACGCCGTTGCTGGGCAGGCCGCTGACCAGCTATATCTTCGTCGACGCCGACGACAAGGCCGCGGTCGCCCAGCTCGAACAGCAGCTTCTGCAAACCGAGATCACCCAGCCTGCGGTGATGGCCATCGACCTGGCACTCACCAGGCTGCTCGCCGCGTACGGCATCAAGC
>JASHPR010000739.1 GCA_030038015.1 Streptosporangiaceae bacterium | reverse complement strand
GTGGCGTAACGTTCAAGCGATATTTTCATATCAGTATCCTGGTACACATGGACAGCATGCAAGGGGCGGCAGGACGCAACGTGCAGCGCCTCCGCAGGGCCGCCGGGCTGTCGCTGGCCGATCTGGCGGCCGCGGCCGGGGTCAGCAAGACGACCCTGCACGGGTTCGAGCAGGGCGAGGGCAACCCCACGCTGAGCACGCTGTGGGCGCTGGCCAGCGCGCTCGGCGTGCCGCTGGGCGAGCTGCTGGAGCCGCCCGCGGCGCCGGTCGCCGTGGTGCGCGCCGGCGAAGGGCCGCGGGCCGACGGCGACGCGGTGCACGCCCGGCTGCTGCACCGCATCGCGCTGCGGGGAACCGTGGAGGTCTACGCGATCGAGGTGGACGCGGCCGAGCAGGCGTCGCAGCCCCACCTGCCCGGCGTGGCGGAGTGCCTGGTGGTGACCGGCGGCGGCATCCGCACCGGCCCGGCCGGCGCGCCGGTGGACCTGGCCGAAGGCGACTCGGTGCACTTCGGCGCGGCCAGCCCGCACCTGTACCGCGGCCTCGGCCCGCGCAACAGCGCCGTCCTGCTGATGCTGCACCCCGCCATGTCGGCTGGCGCGGAGCGGGCCGGCGGCGGTGCCGGGGAGCGGGCGGGCAGGCCCTGACCGGCGCGGCGGGCCACCCATTCCGGGGCCTTCGGCGCATCCGGTGTGTCGAGCCAGCGGTGTCGGCAGGTTCCGATACCCTCAAAGAGCCGGACCGGAGCGTGCGCCAGCGGCTGCCTGGAGGCAGGGCGCGGGCGCGGCGCCGCGGTCTTCCCCCCGGCCGTTCACCAGCGCCTGCCCTGGGCGCCGTGACCCATGCCCGAAGGAGGCGGTAGTTTCATGTCGGCAGCCTCGGCGGGCGGCAGGGACCGGTCTTTCGTCCACCTGCACGTGCACACCGAGTACTCGATGCTCGACGGCGCGGCACGGCTGCAGGACCTGTTCGCCGAGTGCGAGCGCGGGGGGATGCCGGCGATCGCCATCACCGACCACGGCAACGTCTACGGGGCATACGACTTCTGGACCAAGGCGCGCGCCGCCGGCATCAAGCCGGTCATTGGCATCGAGGCGTACGTAGCGCCGGAGCACCGCGGGAACAAGCAGCCGGTTCGCTGGGGCACCCCGGCGCAGAAGGACGATGACGTGTCCGGCTCCGGCGCGTACACGCACATGACGCTGCTCGCGGAGACCACCTCTGGGCTGCACAACCTGTTCCGGCTGGCGTCGCTGGCGTCGCTCGAGGGCTACTTCCGCAAGCCACGGGTGGACCGCGAGCTGCTCGCCAGGTATGCCAAGGGGATCATTGCCACCACCGGCTGCCCCTCAGGCGAGGTGCAGACCCGGCTCAGGCTCGGCCAGGAACGGCAGGCCATGGAGGCGGCCGCCGCCTACCGGGACATCTTCGGGCCGGGCAACTACTTCGTCGAGCTCATGGACCACGGCCTAGGCATCGAGCGCCGGGTCAAGGACGGGGTGCTGCGGATCGCCAGGGAGCTCTCGCTGCCGTACCTGGCGACCAACGACCTGCACTACGCGCGGGAGGCCGACGCCACCGCCCACGAGGCCCTGCTCTGCGTGCAGACCGGCACGAACCTGGCGGACCCGAACCGGTTCAGGTTCGAGGGCACCGGCTACTACGTGAAGACCCCGCAGGAGATGCGGGCGCTGAGCACGGACGAGGAGTGGCAGGCCGGCTGCGACGCGACCCTGCTGGTGGCCGAGCGGGCGAACGTCGAGTTCACCAAGTCGAACCTGATGCCGAAGTTCCCGCTGCCCGACGGCGAGACCGAGTCGAGCTGGTTCGGCAAGGAAGTCTGGCGGGGGATGGACCGCCGGTACCCGGACGGCTATGACGAGCAGCGCCGCGCCCAGGCCGAGTACGAGATCGGCGTCATCGAGACGATGGGGTTCTGCTCGTACTTCCTGGTCGTCGCCGACTTCATCATGTGGGCGAAACGCAGCGGGATCCGCGTCGGGCCGTGCCGCGGCTCGGCGGGCGGCTCGATCGTGTCCTACGCGCTCGGCATCACCGACCTGGACCCGATAGCTCACGGCCTGGTGTTCGAGCGGTTCCTCAATCCCGAGCGCGTGTCCATGCCCGACGTTGACGTCGACTTCGACGAGCGCCGGCGCGGCGACGTCATCCGGTACGTCACCGACAAGTACGGCGACGACAGGGTTGCCCAGATCATCACCTACGGCACGATCAAGGCCAAGGCCGCGATCAAGGACGCCTCCCGGGTGCTCGGCTTCCCCTACTCGCTCGGTGACCGGATCACCAAGGCGTTCCCGCCCGCCGTGCTGGGCAAGGAGATGCCGCTGTCCGGTGTGTTCGACCCCGACCACCCCCGCTACGGCGAGGCCGGCGAGATCCGCTCGCTGTACGAGGCCGAGGCAGAGGTCAAGCAGGTCATCGACACCGCGCGCGGGATCGAGGGGCTGATCCGCCAGGCCGGGGTGCACGCGGCCGGGGTGATCATGAGCAGCGAGCCGCTGCTCGACCACATCCCGGTGTGGAAGCGCGAGGCCGACGGCGCGGTGATCACGCAGTTCGACTATCCCTCGTGCGAGGACATCGGCCTGCTGAAGATGGACTTCCTCGGGCTGCGCAACCTCACCGTGATCGACGACGCGATCCGCGGCATCCGGGAGAACCGCGGCGTCGAGATCGACCTGGATCACCTGCCGCTTGATGACAAGCCCACCTACGAGCTGCTGGCCCGCGGCGACACGCTGGGCGTGTTCCAGCTCGACGGCGGGCCGATGCGGGCGCTGCTGCGCTCGATGCGGACGGACAAGTTCGGCGACATCTCGGCGGTGATCGCGCTGTACCGGCCGGGCCCGATGGCCAGCGCCCCGGTCTACGCCGACCGGAAGACCGGCCGGGCGCCGGTCACGCCGATCCACCCCGAGCTCGCCGGGCCCCTGGCGGACATCCTGGGGGAGAGCTACGGCCTGCTGGTGTACCAGGAGGACGTGATGTTCGCCGCGCAGCGGCTGGCCGGGTACTCGCCCGGCAAGGCCGACCTGCTGCGGCGGGCCATGGGCAAGAAGAAGAAGGAGATCCTGGACAAGGAGTACGAGCCGTTCGCGGCCGGCATGAAGGCCAACGGCTACTCCGACGGCGCGATCAAGACCATCTGGGACGTGATGGTGCCGTTCTCCGGCTATGCCTTCAACAAGGCGCACGCGGCCGGCTACGGGCTGATCTCCTACTGGACCGCCTACCTGAAGGCCAACTACCCGGCCGAGTACATGGCGGGCCTGCTCACCTCCGTCGCGGGCGACAAGGACAAGTCCGCGCTGTACCTGAACGAGTGCCGCCGGATGGGGATCAAGGTGCTCCCGCCGGACGTGAACGCGTCGTCCGCGATGTTCACGGCGGTCGGTGACGACATCAGGTTCGGCATGGCGGCCGTGCGTAACGTGGGCGCGGCAGTGGTGGAGTCGGTCGTCGCCGCGCGCAAGTCCAAGGGCTCCTTCACCGGCTTCGCCGACTTCCTGCGCAAGGTGCCGGTCAACGTGTGCAACAAGCGCGTGATCGAGTCGCTGATCAAGGCCGGCGCGTTCGACTCGTTCGGGCACCCGCGCAAAGGGCTCGTGCTCATCCACGAGCAGGCGATCGACACCGTGATCGACGTCAAGCGGAACGAGGCCATCGGCCAGGACTCGCTGTTCGGCGACGAGGACCCCGAGGTCGCTGCCGCGTTCGAGGTGCCGGTGCCGGACGGCGAATGGGAGAAGACCACGCTGCTCGGGTTCGAGCGCGAGATGCTCGGCCTGTACGTTTCCGACCACCCGCTGCTCGGCCTGGAGCACGTCCTGGCCTCGCACACCGACTGCTCGGTGGCCCAGCTCCTGGGGTCCGCCGACCAGGAGCAGCCGCGCGGCGGGGCCGGCGAGCGCGGCGACGGCCAGGTGGTCACCGTCGGCGGGATCCTGTCCGGCGTGCAGCGCAAGGTGACCAAGCAGGGCAGCCCGTGGGCCGCCGCCATCATCGAGGACCTCGAGGGCGCGATCGAGGTGATGTTCTTCCCCGCCACGTACCAGGCCTGCTTGCCGCTGATCACCGATGACGCGATCGTCGTGGTGAAGGGGCGGCTGGACCGCCGCGAGGAGGTCCCGAAGCTGGTCGCGATGGAGGTGAGCGTCCCCGATCTGCCAGCGGACGGCCAGGGCCCTTTCGTCGTGTCGATCATGGAGGCGCGGTGCGTGCCGCCGCTGGTCGAGCGGCTCCGGGAGGTGCTGACGACCCACCCGGGGCCGACCGAGGTGCACCTGAAGCTGCTGACCGGGTCCCGTGCCAAGGTCGTGCGGCTGGATGACAAGCTTCGGGTCAAGCCGTCCCCATCGCTGGTCGCCGACCTGAAGCAGCTGCTCGGCCCGGCCTGCGCTGGCTGAGCAGGCCTGATGGAGCCGGCCTGGTCTGGGCTGTCCGTGCCCTCAGTCGCCTCCTCCGGCCCGCAGCCGGACGCCAGCGGCGTATGCGACACGTCAGCGGCGTATGCAACACGTTAGAATTGGCCGCGGTGAGCCGGGAAGCCTGGTCGGCGGGTTAGTTCGGTCCTGGGGAGGGCTCACCATGCACGTCATCCGCTGCCGCCGGAAGCGGTCACAGTGATCCGCCGGCTGCTGCTCGGCTCGGAGTGGCGCCGTGACGTGCTGCGCACGAACCTGTGGCTGGTTCCCGCGGTCGAGGTGGTCGCGGCCGCGCTGCTGTTCGCCGCAATGTACGCGCTCGACCGGGCGTCGTATGACGGCGTGTTCCGGACCCCGGGGTGGGCGATCAGCGGCTCCGCTGACGCCGCGCGGCAGATCCTGACCGCGATCGCCGCGGCCATCATCACGGTTGTCGGCGTGGTGTTCTCGATCGTGATCGTGGCCCTGACCCTGACGTCCACCCAGTTCGGGCCCCGCATGCTGCGCAACTTCATCCGCGACCGCGGCACGCAGGTCACGCTCGGCACGTTCGTGGCGACGTTCGTCTACTCGATCCTGGCCCTCGGGTCGGTCGGGCAGGGTGACCACGGGAACTTCGTGCCCCACATCAGCATCACCGTGCTGCTGCTCCTCATGGTCGTCGACCTCGCGGTGCTGATCTACTTCCTGCACCACATCGCCGTGCAGATCCAGCTGCCCCAGGTCATCGCCAGCATCGCCGGCGACCTGGCCGGGGCCATCGAGCTGCAGGCGGGCAATCCGGCGGTCGGCGCCGACGCCCGCTATGCGGCGCTGCTGATCGCGGACATGGACGGGCCGGGCGGAGATGTCGCGGCGCCGCGAAGCGGCTACCTGCAGTACATCGAGCACCGGACGCTGGTGCGGATCGCCGCCGAGAAGGACGCCGTGATCCACCTGCGCTACCGGCCCGGGCACTTCCTGGTCCAGGGCCATCCGTACGCCACGGTGTGGCCCGCCGCGGCGGCCGGCGAGGTGGCGCGCGATCTGGCCAGGGCGCACGCGACCGGCCCCTACCGGACGCTGGCCCAGGACGTGTCGTTCGGGGTGGACCAGCTTGTCGAGATCTGCATCCGGGCGCTTTCCCCAGCCGTCAACGATACGTTCACGGCGCTGACCTGCATCGACTGGATCGGTGACAGCCTGTGCAAGGTCACCGGCCGGTGGCAGCCGACCCGCGTCTACCGGGACCCGACCGGCACGGTGCGGCTGATCGCGACGCAGGTTACCTATCAGCGCCTGGTGGAGCGCGCCTTCGAGAAGGTGCGCCAGGCCGGCCGGGGCATGCCCGCCGTGATGATCAGGCAGCTCGACGCGCTGGCGAAGATCATGGAGCGGGCAACCGCGCCGGAAGACCGCGAGGTGCTGCTGGACCAGGCCGCGATGATCGAGCGGCTGAGCGAGGGAACGGTCGATGAGGAATCTGACCGCGCCGACGTCCGCCGCGCCTACCAGCGCGTGCTGGACGTGCACGCCGGGATTGCGGCGACAGCGCCGGCCCGTGCGACGTGAGCGGTTCAGGCGTCGCGGTAGCGCAGCATGTAAGCGGCGCCGGCGAGCATTAGCGCCGCCCAGATGCAGAAAACTCCGAACCCTTCCCAGGCGGACAGCAGCTGGCCGGCCGGCGCATGCGCCTTGGTGATCACCGACCCGGCCTGCTCGGGCAGGTAGGCGTTGATGTGCGCGCCCCAGCTGCTCGGCAGCAGGCCAGAGAGGATCGGCAGCACGAACACCACGCCGATGGCGGTGGTGATCGCGCCGGCGGTGTGCCGCAGGATGCCGCCGATGCCCAGCGAGAACAGGCCGAGCACGGTGAGGTACAGGCCGGCGCCGACGACCGACCGGGTGACGTCGGGGTCGCTCAGCGACACTGCCACCCGGCTGTGCAGGATCGCGGAGCCCACAAAGAACGAGCAGAAGACGATGACCTCGGTCACCACGATCATCAGCGCGGCGAACACCACCGACTTGGCAGCGAGCATCCAGAGCCGCCGCGGCACGGCCAGCAGCGAGCTGTAGATGACGCCCGTCGAGTACTCGGTCGTGATCACCAGAGCGCCCAGCACGCAGATCGCGAGCTGGCCGAGGCCGATCCCGGCTCCCAGGACGAAGCTGACCGGGTCGGCGAGGATGGTCGCGTCCCGCGCCGCCGCGTGCGGGCCGTACCAGTGCGTCACGGTCAGCCACGAGAACAGCGCGGTGAGGCCGATGGTCACGGCGACGAAGACGACCAAGGTCCAGACCGTGGACCGCACCGAACGGATCTTCGTCCACTCGGAGGCCAGCAGATGACCGAACCTGACCCGGGGCCTTCTGTCCGGCATGGAGGGCGCGGCGGCCGGTATCACCGGCGGGGCGGCTGTCATCGGGTTCTCCCCTGGGTAGCGTTCACCGGTTCCGGCCCGTGCTGGCCGAACTCCAGGCTCCCGGACGTCAGTTCCATGTAGGCGTCTTCCAGCGAGGCCACCGGGGTCAGCTCGTGCAGCACGATGGAGGCGGACGCCGCGATCTCGCCGACCCGCGCTGCGTCCATGCCGGTGACCGTCAGCAGCGGAGCGCCGTTGGCTGGGGCGGCACCCACCGGCGATGCCGCACCGCCCGCCTCGGTGATCAGCTGGGCCAGCTTGGCCGCGTCCGGGGTGCGCACCCGCACTGACTTGTCTGTGCTGCGGGCGATCACGTCCTCTGTGGTGGACTGGGTGATGAGCCTGCCCCGGCCGATCACGATGAGGTAGTCGGCGGTGACGGCCATCTCGTTCATCAGGTGACTGGACACCAGGATCGTCCGGCCCTCGGCGGCAAGCTGCTTCATCAGGTTCCTGACCCACAGCACGCCCTCGGGATCGAGGCCGTTCACGGGCTCGTCAAGCAGCAGCACCTGCGGGTCGCCGAGCAGCGCCGCCGCGATTCCCAGCCGCTGGCTCATGCCGAGCGAGAACGTGCCTACCCGCTTGTTCGCCACCTGGCGCAGCCCGACGAGGGTGAGCACCTCGTCGACCCGGCTGTGCGGCAGGCCCTGGGTCTGCGCGAGGAACCACAGGTGATTGCGGGCGGTCCGGCCCGGGTGCACGGACTTGGCCTCGAGCAGGGCGCCGACGGCGTGCAGGGGGTCGGGCAGGTCCCGGTAATGCCTGCCGTTGATCGTCGCGGTTCCGCTGTTCGGGTAGTCGAGGCCGAGAATGAGCCGCATCGTGGTGGACTTGCCGGCGCCGTTGGGGCCCAGGAACCCGGTCACCCTGCCCGGCTGGACCGTGAAGCTCAGGTGGTCGACTGCGAGCTTTTCGCCGTATCGCTTGGTGAGATCGCGTACCTCGATCATGCAGTTGCTTCCTTATCGCGAGCATGGATGCCGCGGGGGTTGGCTGCAGTGCCCCATGCCTAAGCTAGCAAGGTTTTCCAGCGGCCCCGTGACGCATCACCAGCGTGTCCGTGAAAAAAACTGATATCACTATAGACCGTGGCCTGTTCCCCAAGCGCGCGCCGGGCACCGCGGCCTCGTGGCCTCTCCCGGATTGTCTCATATCCGGACATGAATCCAGAACGGGACACCGCCGCGGGCGGTGGCCCGGTCCCACCTGGACAGACGCCGGGGTCCCCGGCCGGGCGCCGCCCCGGCCGGGCGCCGCCCCGGCCGGGCGCCGCCCGCCCCGGCCTGGCTGCCAGGGTGGGCGGGCGGTCACGTACCCTGCTGCGAAGAATGGCCGAACCCAGTCAGCTACCGTCCTCATCCAGCCCGGGCAGGCTCCGGCCGCGCGGGCTGGCTGGCACGACGCTTGGCGTCCCCGCCGTCGTGGTCGCGGTCGCCGCCGTGGTCGCGGGAACGGCGCTGCTGGGCGCGGTGATCGGGGTTGTGTGGGCGGCCGCAGCGCCGCGCGCTCTCGTCGTCGTGGTCGGCCCTGGCTCGGCCGACGTGGTGAACCCGGAGACCGATGCGTTCATCGCGGCGGACGCCTGGTTCACCCTGCTGACCGTGGCGGGCGGCGTCATCTCGGGTCTGCTCGGGCATGCGCTCGCCGTCCGGCGGCACGGTGCGCCCGCGATGGCCGCGGTCCTGGCTGGCGGGCTGGCCGCGGCGCTGGTCGCCCGGTGGGTCGGCCAGCAGCCGGGGACCGCCGCCTTCAACCACAGCCTCTCGGCCGGCCGGGCCGGCGTCCTGCTGCACGCGCCGCTCATGCTGGGCGGCACCGGCGTGCTGGCGTTCTGGGCACTGGCCGCCGGCATCACCGCCGGCGGCATCGAGGCGGTCATCCAGCTCAGGGAACGCCGGGCGGCCCGGGCACGGGTTCGGTCATACGGCCCCTCACCGGCCGCCGGCGTCGAGGGGCCCCCGGCCGTGCCCTAGCCGGCCCGCAGCCCTGCCTGCCCCCTCGGCGGGTGGCCCGGCCGCTGCGCGCGTCCGGGCCACCGTTCGCCCCCGGGGAAGGCCGGCAGACGCGGCTCTCATGGCATCACGGATAGTAACAGATAAGGGACTACGTGCAACGTCAATGACTCGATTGGCCGCCCGCCATCGCGGCGCCGACGATCCCGGCGTCGTTGTGCATGGCGGCCGGCACCACCTCCGCGCGCAGGCCGGTCAGCAGCGGCAGGAATTTGCCCGATTGCCTGCTGACGCCGCCGCCGATGATGATCAGCTCGGGTGACAGCAGCTGCTCCATGTGCTCCAGGTACTCGTCGACCCTTCCGGCCCACTTGCCCCAGCTGAGGTCGTGCTCCTCCCGGACAAGCTCCGAGGCGCGCTTCTCTGCCTCCTTGCCGCGGATCTCGATGTGGCCGAACTCAGTGTTGGGCACCAGGATGCCCTGGATGAACAGCGCACTGCCGATCCCAGTGCCCAGCGTCAGCATCAGCACCGTTCCGTTATGGCCGACGCCGGCGCCGAACGTCATCTCAGCCAGCCCGGCGGCGTCGGCATCGTTGATCACGGTGACCGGCAGGCCGGTCGCCTGACCGAACAGCTTGCGTGCGTCGGTTTCGATCCATGCCTTGTCCACGTTGGCCGCGGTCTTGACGACGCTGTCGATCACCACGCCCGGGAACGTGATGCCCACCGGCCCGGTCCAGCTGAACCCGGTTACCAGCTCTCCCACGGCGGCGGCGACGGCTTCGGGCTCGGACGGCTGCGGGGTGTCGACCTTGACCCGCTCGGCGAGCAGCGTGGCGTCGCCCAGGTCGACGGGCGCCGCCTTGATCCCGGTCCCGCCTATGTCAATGCCCAGTACGTGAGCCATGCCGCCTCCGTCATGTCCTCGGGTCGCCTGCGGTGCGCCAGGCCAGCGTAGGCATGTCACCGCCTGTCCGGCTATGCGGGTCAGGCGGCGAGGGGCAGCGCGGCCTGGGCGGGGGCGCTATTTGGCGGCTGTTCACCGCGGCGTCAGCGCGGCACGATTGACTGGGCGGGTGAGCTGCAGCGGAAGGACGCCATGGAACGTGTGGTAGTGGTCGGCGGCGGGGTGCTGGGCACGATGCACGCGGTGGCGGCCAGGCGGCGCGGGCTCGCCGTGGTGCACCTCGAGCGCGAGCCCGGGCCGCGCGGCGCGAGCGTCCGCAACTTCGGCCTCATCTGGGTCAGCGGCCGCGCCGCCGGGGAGGAGCTGAGCCTGGCCCTGCGGGCCAGGGCGGGCTGGGAGGAACTGGCCGGCCAGGTGCCCGGCACCGGTTTCCGGCCGAACGGGTCGCTGACACTGGCGTCCGACGAGGCGGAACTGCAGCTGCTGAAGGAGGCGGCCGCGCTGCCGGACGCGGCGCTGCGCGGTTTCGAGCTCATCGACGCGGCCACCGCCCGGGAGGTCAACCCGGCGCTGCGCGGCGAGTTCGCCGGCGCCCTGCGCTGCCGCCGGGACGCCCTGGTCGAGCCGCGGCTGGTGCTGGGCGCGATCCGCGAGCACCTGCTGGCCGCCGCCGGCAGCCCCGCCGGCTACCGCTGGCTGCCGGGCCGCGAGGTGACGGAGGTCGCGCCGCACGCGGCGCGGGACCACACCGGCGAGTGGCACCGCGGCGACCTCATCCTGATCTGCACCGGCGCCAACCACACCGGCGTGGCCGGCCCGCACCTCGCCGGCCGCCAGCCGCCGCCGGTGCGCCGGGTGCGGCTGCAGATGATGCAGACACGGCCGCTGCGCGCCCGGCTCACCACGTCGCTGGCCGACGGCGACTCGCTGCGCTACTACCCGGCGTTCGACCTGCCGGGCCGGGGCAGGCTGGGGCCGCAGCAGCCGGCCGCCGCGGCGACCGCCGCGCAGCTGCTGCTCGTGCAGCGGCTCGACGGCAGCCTGACCATCGGCGACACGCACGAATACGACGAGCCGTTCGCCTTTGACGTGCAGGAGGATGCCTATGACCACCTGCGCGCCCGGGCGCAGGCGCTGCTCGGCGCGCCGCTGCCGCCGGCCGAGCGCCGCTGGGCCGGCGTCTACAGCCAGGTGACCGGCCCCGAGCTGTATCACAGATCCCAGATCGCGCCCGGCGTCGTCCTGGTCACCGGGCCGGGCGGCCGGGGCATGACCATCGCGCCCGCTATCGCCGAGGAGACGTTCGCGTGACCACGCACATCACAGTCGCCTGCCTGGACATGGCAGGAACCACGGTGGCCGATGACGGCAGCGTGCTCGCCGCGTTCTCCGCCGCGGTCGAGCAGTTCGGGCTTGGCCGCGGCACCCCCGGCCATGACGAGGCGCTGGCGTACGTCCGCCTGACCATGGGCCAGTCCAAGATCGAGGTGTTCCGGCACATCCTCGGCGCCGAGGACGCCGCGCAGCAGGCCAACCGGGCGTTCGAGGAGCACTACGCCCGCTCGGTGCGGGCCGGCGACGTCACCCCGCTGCCGGGCGCGGCCGAGACCTTCGCCGCGCTGCGCGCGGCCGGGATCAAGGTGTGCCTGGCGACCGGGTTCTCCCCGGCGACCCGGGACGCCCTCCTCGACGCGCTCGGCTGGCGGCCGCTGATCGACCTGGCGCTGTCGCCGGCGGACGCCGGCCGCGGCCGCCCCTATCCCGACCTGCCGCTCACCGCGCTGCTCCGGCTGGGCGGGGGAGCGGTCAGCGAGCTTGCCGTCGCCGGGGACACGCCCAGCGACGTGGAGTCCGGGCTGCGGGCCGGCGCCGGCCTGGTGGCCGGGGTGCTGACCGGCGCGTCCAGCCGGGAGGAGCTCGAGCAGGCCAAGGCGCCGGTGATCCTGGACTCGATCGCCGACATCCTCCCGCTGGTCACCGCCGGCCGGTGATCCTGGGCCGCGCCGGCGGCTGCCAGATCCCGGACGCAGACCCCGGCGCGTTCCAGGCAAAGGGAACTTTTCCTGAACGGGACGCGTCCGGCGGATGAGCACCTGGAGGCGAACCCCGGCAGCGGGGAGCCGGGACTTGCCGCGGCGCCGCGCGTCATGCAAGGTGATCACCGGCGGTGTATCGCGCCTGATCGGTGCGCCGCGGCTGCAGAGGAACCCATGACGACCGATGGCGACGCGCCCGGCCGGCCGGCCGGGATCCGTGATGTGGCAAGAGCCGTCGGTGTCTCCGTCGCCACCGCCAGCCTGGCGATCAACGGGCAGCCAGGCGTCGCCGAGGAAACCAGGCGGCGCATCGTGGCCGCGGCCCAACGGCTCGGCTACCGCGCCAACCCGCAGGCCCAGGCGCTGCGCCGGGGGCGCACCACGACCTACGGCTTCGTGGTCCGTAACTTCGCCAACCCGTTCTTCATCGAGGTGCTGAGCGGGGCGCAGCAGGTGGCCGCCGACGCCGGCGCCACGCTGCTCGTCCTCGACTCGCGCTACTCGCTCGAGCGCGAGCGCAGGCACGTGCAGGAGCTGGCGGCACAGCGCGTGGCGGGGCTGGCCATCGCCCCGGTCGGGCCCGGCGAGTCGCTCCGGCTCTGGCAGGTGCTGCGGCCAGGCGCGCCGGCGGTCGCGCTCAATGCCGCGGCGGACGGCGTCACCGGGATCTGCCGGGTCTGCCCGGACAACGCCGCCGCGGTGGAGCTGCCGATGCGGCGGCTGGCGGAGCTCGGCCACGGATCGGCCGCGTTCCTTTCGGCACCGCGCCACCTCATGGCGGACCCGGACCGGCTGCGCCATTTCCGCCGCCTCGCCAGGGAGCTCGGACTGCGGCCGCGGGTCGTGTATTCGCTGCTGACCATCGCCGACGTGCAGCAGGCCGTCGCGCGGATGCTGGCCGAGCCGCACCCGCCGACCGCGATCATCACCAACTCCGACTACACGGCGCACGCGGTCTACAAGGCCGCGCGCGAGCTCTCGCTGCCGGTCGGGCCCGGGGTCTCGGTCGTCGGCCACGACGACCTGCCCACCTCCGAGCTGCTGGACCCGCCGCTCGCCACGATCCGGATGGATCTCTGGGCCATGGGCCAGGCCCTGATGCGGCGGCTGCTGGAGCCCGGGCCCGCGGACGACTACGTGGCCGGGGTGGAACTCGTCGAGCGCCCGTCGCTGCAGCCGCCCGGAAAGCGCCGGAACCGCTCTTAGCTGCCTGGATGAACAACAGGTGACCAGCGGCGACAACTCGGTAACGGCCCTTGACACCCGCACAGGCCTGGGTGAGCATACCGATGCTAAACGTTTTAGGCATTTTGGGCCTATGCGGTTTGCCGGGGAGGGTCCGCTCACTTCCTGACATTAATGTGCGCGGCATTTCTGCTGGCCGCGCCCGCCTCATCGGGATAGGAAGCAAACAGGAGGCATTCGCGTGAGATCGCCACATCGGTATGCGCTCGCCGCGGTTGCGGCGGCCGCGCTGCTGGCGGCAGGCTGCTCGTCAAGTCCATCATCCACCACAAGCAGCACGACCAACTGGTCCACCGTAACCTCGGCGGCGGCCGGGGGCGGGATGAGCAAGCTCATTGCCGCGGCGAAGAAGGAGGGCACGCTGAACGTGATCGCGCTGCCGCCGACCTGGGCGAACTACGGCACGATCATCAGCACCTTCGCGAAGGAGTACGGCATCAAGGTCAACTCGGCGAACCCCGACGGCAGCAGCCAGGACGAGGTGAACGCGGTCAGGCAGGAAGCCGGCACCGCGGCCGCGCCGGACGTGCTGGACATCGGCATGGCCGTCGCGCTGGCGAACACGAGCCTCTTCGCCCCGTACGAGGTGTCGACCTGGAGCGACATCCCCGCCGCGCAGAAGGCGCCGAACGGCATCTGGGTGCAGGACTACGGCGGCTACATGTCCGTCGGCTACTCGTCCAAGTTCGGCACGATCACCTCGCTGAGCCAGCTGCTCGGGCCGCAGTTCAAGAACGACGTGGCGCTGAACGGGAACCCGACCGAGGCCAACGCCGCGCTGAACGGCGTGATGATGGCCAACCTCGCCGAGGGCGGGAGCCCCGCCAGCATCGCCAAGGGTGTGTCCTTCTTCCAGCAGCTCAAGGCGAAGGGCAACTTCTCCTCGGTGGAGGCGACCGGCGCCACGATCAAGGCCGGAACCACCCCGGTCGTGTTCAACTGGGACTACCTCAACCTGCCCAGCTACGTAGGCGTGTCCAACTGGAAGGTGTTCATCCCGTCGAACGCGGTCCTCGGCGGCTACTACGCCCAGGCCATCAACAAGAACGCGCCGCACCCGGCGGCCGCCCGGCTGTGGGAGGAGTTCCTCTACTCGCAGGCCACCGACGGCGGGCAGAACCTGTGGCTGGAGGGCGGCGCCCGGCCGGTGGAGCAGGCGGCGATGACCTCCAACGGCATGATCAACTCCACGGCCGCGGCGAAGCTGCCGCCGGTGTCGGGGACGCCGGTGTTCCTCAGCGCGTCTGAGGCCACCGCCGCCGCCAACTACCTGGCCGCGAACTGGGCTAAGGCCATCGGCTAGCGAGGCATGGTGGCAGCCACCGCGACAACGCCAGCCGGCGCCCGGCCCGTCAGGGCCGGGCGCCGGCCTCGGCTTCCCGCGTGGCTCGGCACCACGCCGTTCCTCGCCTACGTCGGGATCTTCCTGCTGCTCCCGACCGGCCTCATCGTGTTCAACGCGTTCCGGAACCCGAGCGGCGCGCTCAACGCGTCCAGCCTCAAGGTGCTGTTCAGCTCGGCCGTGCGCAGCTACTTCACCGGCTCGTTCGAACTGTGCCTGCTCACCTCGGCGACCGGGGCGGTGCTGGGCGCGATCCTGGCGTACGCGATCGCGTCCGGCGACCCGGACGGCGCGGTGCGCCGGCTCTACATCGCGGTCTCCGGCGTGCTGGCCCAGTTCGGCGGCGTCACGCTGGCGTTCGCGTTCCTGGTGCTGATCGGGCCCATCGGCCTGCTGATGCACGCGAGCTGGTTCTACACCTTCCCCTGGGGCATCGCGGTCATCTACACCTACTTCCAGGTCCCGCTCATGGTGCTGGTGTTCCTGCCCGCGATCGACGGGCTGAAGGTGCAGTGGCGTGAGGCGTCGGAGAGCCTGGGGTCCTCGGCGTGGCAGTACTGGCGGTACGTGGGCGGCCCGCTGCTCGCGCCGGCCTTCTTCGGCGCGGCGCTGCTGCTGTTCGCCAACGCGCTGTCGGCCTTCGCGACGATCGTGGCCTGGGAGAACCAGATCGCCTACATCGTGCCGCAGCAGATCTATCTCGCCATCAACAGCGAGGTCGGCCTCAGCAACGTGAACGAGGCAGACGTGCTCGCGCTCGGGATGATCATCATGGTCGCCATCATCATGACCGGGTACACCCTCTTGCAGCGCCGGGCGGCGCGATGGCTGCGGTAACCTCCCTCGGCGAGGCGCCGCTGGAAGCCCCGGCCCGGGCACCGCGCGGGATGCAGGCCCGTCGGCGCAGACGGCTGAACGCATTCCGCTACGTGGTGTTCGCGTTCTTCGCGCTGTTCTTCCTGCTGCCGCTGCTGGCGCTGCTGCGGTTCTCGCTGGAGGGCAGCACCCTCGGCACCTGGTCGGTCGCCGCCTGGAAGGAGATCGCGTCCTACCAGGGTCCCCCGCCGCTGCCCAGCGCGGTCGAGATCACCCTGGAGCTGGGCGTGCTCACCAGCGTGACCACGCTGGTGCTGCTGGTCCCGACCATGATCTGGATCCGGCTGCGGGTGCAGTGGATCAGCCGGGCGTTCGAGTTCCTCTGCCTGCTGCCGCTCACGATCCCGGCGATCTCCCTGGTGGTCGGCCTGGCCCCGATCTACAACCGGATCCGGCACTTCGAGCTGTCCGCGCTGATGCTGTTCCTGGCGTACGTGATCCTCGCGCTGCCCTACGCGTACCGGGCGCTGGCGGCCGGGCTGAACGCGATCGACGTGAAGACGCTGGCGGAGGCCGCCCGCAGCCTGGGCGCGAGCTGGTTCACCGTGATGTTCCGGGTGATCGCGCCGAACATGCGGCAGGCGATCCTGAACGCGCTGCTGCTGTCCGCCGCGCTGGCGCTGGGCGAGTTCACGATCGCCTACACCCTGCTGTACGTCAACCTGCAGGTCGAGCTGTACTCGATCAGCCGGAACACGCCGAACGCCTCGGTGCTCTTCTCCACCTCGCTGGCCGCGCTGACGTTCGTCTTCGTGCTGCTGATGATCATTTCCTACGCTGGCCGCCGCCGGCGGCGCGGGATGAGGTAACGCACGTGACTTCGCCACCGGCCAGCACGCCGAACGTCATCTCCCGGGCCGCCGTCGAGGTGCGGATGGAGGGGCTGAGCCGCCGGTACGGCCCCGTCGTCGCGCTGGACGGGCTGGACCTGACCGTGCAGCCCGGCGAGCTCGTCACCCTGCTCGGGCCGTCCGGCTGCGGCAAGACCACCACGCTGCGGCTGCTGGCCGGGCTCGAGGACGCCGACGCCGGCCGGATCACCGTGGGCGGCGCCGACGTCACCGGGCTGCCGGCCAGCAAGCGGGACATGGGCATGGTGTTCCAGGCCTACTCGCTGTTCCCGCACATGACCGCCCGGCAGAACGTGGCGTTCGGGCTGCGGCTGCGCAGGCACGGCTCGGCGCAGCGGGACCGGCGGGCGTTGGAGATGCTGGAGCTCGTGGATCTGGTGACGCAGGCGGACCGCTTCCCGCACCAGCTCTCCGGGGGCCAGCAGCAGCGGGTCGCCCTGGCCCGCGCGCTGGCCATCGAGCCGCAGGTGCTGCTGCTCGACGAGCCGCTGTCGGCCCTGGACGCCAAGGTGCGCGCGCAGTTGCGGGACCAGATCCGCCGGATCCAGCTCGACGTGGGCATCACCACGCTGTTCGTCACCCACGACCAGGAGGAGGCGCTGGCGATCTCCGACCGGGTCGGCGTGATGCAAGAGGGCCGCATCGAGCAGCTCGCGCCGCCTACCGAGGTCTACTCGCGCCCGGCCACCGCGTTCGTCGCCGAGTTCGTCGGGCTCACCAACCGGCTGGCCGGCACGGTCAGCGGCAGCACGGTCACCGTCCGCGGCCGCGACCTGCCGCTGGTGGACCTCTCCACGCCGCCGGGCCCGGTAACGGCGCTGGTGCGGCCCGAGGCGGTCACCCTGGCCTCGGACAGCTCCGGCGAGTCCGGGCCGCTGACCGGCACCGTGATCGCCTCCACGTTCCTGGGCGCGACCAGCAGGGTGACCGTCGACCTGGGGGATACCACGATCATGGCCCAGCTCAGCACCGCGGACGCGACGGCGCTGCCCGCGGGCAGCAGGGTCTCGCTGACCATCCGCCCCGACCCCGTGCTCGTGTCCGCCGCCTCGGCGCCCGCCGCCGGCGAAGAGTCCTGACCGGGCAGGGGGGGACATGAGCGGGTGGCACCCGCCGCTGACCACTCACCGGCGGCTGGGCGCCGGGGCGGTGCTGCGCCGCGGGGCCAGCGCGCCCTACCGGGCGGTCACGGTCATCGATGGCGAGCCGCACCTGGTGCGCGAGGACTTCGGCACCGCCGGCCCCGGCTCGCGCGCCGCGGCCGCGCGGCCGCTGCTCTGCCTGGTGCACGTCACGGACCTGCAGCTGGCCGACGTCCAGTCACCGGCCAGGTTCGAGTTCCTCAACCGCTACTTCGCCGACCCGAGGTACGCCGAGATCGTCCCGGTGCAGCGCCCGCAGGAAGCGCTGACCGCGCACGCGGTCGGCGCCACGCTGCGCACCATCAACGGCGTGCGCGGCCCGCTCACCGGGATGGCGCCGCAGCTGGCGGTCACGACCGGCGACGCGATCGACAACGCCCAGTGGAACGAGATGCAGGCGTTCCTCGCGCTGTTCGACGGCGGCCTGGTGCGGCCGGGCTCCGGCGCGCCGGGCTATGCCGGGGTGCAGTCACCCGACTGGCCGGACGACTTCTTCTGGAAGCCGGACGGCGCGGACGGCCACGACCTGTTCCGGCGCGAGTTCGGCTTCCCGCACCACCCGGGGCTGCTGCACCGCGCGATGCGGGAGTTCTCCTCTCCCGGGCTGAGCATGCCCTGGCTGTCCTGCTTCGGCAATCATGAGGCGCTCAACCAGGGCGTGGGGGTGGTGACCCCGGACCTGGCCGCCGCGCTGGTCGGCGGCAGCAAGCCGACGGCGCTGCCGGATGACTTCGATCACGACCGCGCGCTCGAGCTGTTCACCGAGCGGCCGGAGGCCTTCATGGCCGGCCCGGCCTGGCAGATCACGCCCGATCCCGGCCGCAGGCCGGTCACCAGGCGCGAGTTCGTCGAGGCGCACTTCCGGCCGGGCTCGCGGCCGTTCGGGCACGGCTTCAGCGGCCAGAACCGGCTGGACGGCACCGCCTACTACGCCCATGACACGCCGGCGGCGCGGCTGATCGCGCTGGACACCAGCTGCGCCGCCGGGGGAGCGTCCGGCTGCGTCGACCGCGATCAGGCGCGGTGGCTCGAGGCGCGCCTGGCCGAGGTGCACTCGGCTTACCGCAGGCCCGACGGGCGCGAGGTCCGCACCGGCAACGCCGACCGCCTGGTCATCCTGTTCTCGCACCACGGGATCGACACGCTCACCAACACCAGGGCCGGGGCCTTCGGCGGCAGCGAGCCGCAGCTCGGCGCCGCCGGGATGCTCGCCCTGCTGCACCGGTACCGCAACGTCGTGCTGTGGCTGAACGGGCACACGCACACCAACGCGGTGCGGGCCCGCCGCGACCCCGCCGACCCGGCCCGCGGGTTCTGGGAGGTCACCACGTGCTCGGTCGTGGACTGGCCGTGCCAGGCGAGGCTGGTCGAGATCGTGGACGCCGGTGCGTACCTCTCGATCGTCTGCACGATGGTCGACCACGACTCCCCGGCGGCCCCGGGGCCGCTGCACACCGGTGACGACCTCGCGTCGCTGCACCGCGAGCTCGCCGCCAACATGCCGGTCATCGGCGCCGGCTCCGGCCGGCCCGGCCTGGCCGGCGACCGCAACGCCGAGCTGCGGATCCCTCCGCCCTTCCCGCTGGGCCGCGCCGCCCCCGGGTAACCGGCGCTGGCCGCGGCGCGGCGGCCGCGGCCACTCCACCGCGAGCACGACGTTCCGGTCGGCCGCGGTCCCGGCGCCCGCGCCGCCGCCGGCCGTGATCAGGTCCCGGACCTGCCAGTCGTTGGCGGCGAGCTCACGGGCCAGCGCCGCCAGCCCGGCCGGGCCGCTGACCGGGTCCTCGCCGTGGCGGTAGCTGGCCGGGGCCGCGCTGTCGATCACGGTGCAGGCGATGCCCAGGCCGCGGTCGGTCTCGAGGAGCTCGATGATCCTGGCCTGCTGCGGCCAGTCGATGTGCGAGGCGGTGGTCACCTGCCAGAACCCGCCGGGGTATCCGTCCTCCCGGATCGCGGTGATCGCGTGCACGTGAGTGTGCCCGTTCATCCAGGCCACCACGCACGGGTGGGAGAGCAGCAGGTCCCGGAGCTCGCCGGCCAGAACCCGCGGGGCGGCTCCTGGCGGGCGCCGGTCGTTCACCAGCGTCTCCAGCGGATGGTGGCTGAACAGCAGCACCGGGCGGGCAGCACACCCGGTGAGCTCGGCAGCCAGCCAGCCGAGCTGCGTCGCGTCGAGTGAGCCCTGCCAGCCTCCGTGCGGGTTCACCGTGTCCAGCACGAGGCACCGCACGATGCCGTGATCGAAGCCGTAGTAGGCCGTGCCCTCGTCGGCGTTCCGGCGGGTGTAACCGTGGCCGACCGGACGGCCCGACGTGCGGAAGTGCTCGCGCACGTGGGACGCGCGGGTGACCGGCAGGCGGGCCGGGTCGGGCGTGACCGCCAGCCTCTGTCCCCCTGCCAGGTCCGCCAGGGCTGCCGCGTCCGATGTGCCGAACCGCCGCAGCGCCTCGCCGGCGTCGATGTCACCCGGCGGGGTCACGTACTTCACCGCGCCGACCGGGTAGTCGTGCAGCCAGCCATCGGCCGGCACGGTGCCCTGCAGCATGTTGTCGTGGTTGCCGTGCACGGCGTACCAGGGCACGCCGATCCCGGCGGCCCGGAACGGCCGCCGCATCGCCGTCAGCACGCCCGGCACCTCAGGGAACCCGTACCGGCTCCGCGGCAGGTCCGGCGCGCCGCCGTCGGGATGCCAGTACCGCTCGTCCTCGACCTCGGGCCCGGCCACGCCCTCGTACCGCTGCGGGTCGCCGGAGTCAGGCAGCACCTCCCCGCCGTCGAGCAGGCCGATGTAGGCGCGCAGCTCGTTGTGCTGGCAGTTGTCGGTCGCGTCGCCGGTCACCACGGCGAGGTCGACCGGGGCGCCGGACAGCGGCGCCGCGCGGGTCTCGCGCACGGCGCGGACCATGGCCGCCGCGACATGGTACGTGAACAGCTCCTGGGCCCGGTAGGTCCCGACGATGCCGACATGCGCGCGCAGCGGCGAGTCGGGGTCGGAGTACCGGTCGAGCAGCTCGGCCCGGCCGGGGGACTGGTGATCCATCACGTGCGTGTCCGACAGGTGCGCGATCACCAGCAGGGGCCGGGCGGAACGGTGCCAGGCGGGCCGCAGCGCGTGGGCGGCCAGGTCATCCCGCACGGCATGCTGTTCGCCGTCGGCGGGCGCAAGACCGCGGTACCCTCCTTCGCCGGCCTGGCCGGGAACCAGGCGCCGGCGCGCCGTGGTCAGCGGACCGGCGGTCACCGGCGCTCGGTCGCCAGGACCGGCGTCCCCGGCAGGCTGATCTGGACCGACTCGCCCGGCGTCATGCTGGCCGCCGCCGTGGTGGCCTGGTCGACCTTGACCGTCACGTCGCCGGACAGCCGCACGCTGACCCGCGTCACCGAGCCGAGGAAGGTCTTGTCGGTCACGATCCCGTTGCCGCCCGGCTGCACCGCGAGATGCAGGCCCTCCGGCCTGACCAGCACGTCGACCTCCCCGGACAGCCCGGCGCCCGGCGCGCCCTGGACCGGGACCACCGTGCCGAGCGCCCGGACCTCGCCCTCGCCGGTCAGCTCTCCCGGGATGCGGTTCATGATCCCCACGAACTCGGCGACGAACGCGGTGGCCGGCTCGGCGTAGAGCTGGCTGGGCACGGCGACCTGCTCGAGCCTGCCGTCCTTCATCACGCCGACCCGGTCGGCCATGGAGAGCGCCTCTTCCTGGTCGTGCGTGACGAAGAGCGTGGTGGTGCCGAGCCGCTGCTGCAGCATCCGGATCTGCTCCCGCAGCTGCAGCCGGACCTTGGCGTCCAGGGCCGACAGCGGCTCGTCGAGCAGCAGCACCCGTGGCTCGATGGCCAGGGCACGGGCCAGCGCGACGCGCTGCTGCTGGCCGCCGGACATCTGGTGCGGGTACTTCCTGGCCTGGTCGGTCAGGCCGACCATGTCCAGCAGCTCATGGGCGCGCCGGTTCCTGCCGGCCGTGCGGTGGCCCCGCATCCGCAGCCCGAAACCCACGTTGTCCAGCGCGGTCATGTTCGGGAACAGGCTGTAGCTCTGGAACACCATGCCCATGTCCCGTCTGGCCGCGGGTATCTGGGAGATGTCCTTGCCGTCAACGCTGACCGAGCCGGAATCGGCGGACTCAAAGCCGGCCAGGATCCGCAGCGCCGTGGTCTTGCCGCAGCCTGACGGGCCAAGCAGCGCAACGAGCTCGCCCGGCGCGATGTCGAGCGACAGGCCGTCGAGCGCGCGCACGGGACCGTAGAAGCGGCTGAGGCCCTCCAAGGTAACCGGAGCGCCCGCGCCGCTGCCGGCGGCGCCGAGGACGCCGCCGGATGCCGCGGTGCCCGCCGCCGCGCGAGTGGTCATTGCGGTTCCCCCCTGTTTTGGCTGAAGTCCTGACGGGTGACGGTGAACAGGGCAACCTGGGCACCGCCGCGCCTGCGTGCGCTCCGGCCGCCGACCGCCACGATGAGCATCAGCAGGATCCAGGTGACGAACAGCGAGAGCAGCGACGCGGCCACCGACACCGGCCCGCTGTTCTGCTCGAAAAGCACGATCCACACCGGGAAGGTCTGGTACAGGGCCAGGCTGGCCATGGTGAACTCGCCGAGCACCAGCGCGACCGTGAGCACGGTGGCGGAGAGAATCGCCGTCCGGATGTTCGGCAGCACGACCCGCCAGAGCGTGCTCGGCCATCCGGCGCCGAGCGAGTTCGACGCCTCGACCATCGTCTTCAGGTCGAACGAGCGCAGGCCGGCATCGAGCGACCGGTACGCGAACGGCATCGCCAGGATGACGTACGCGAGCGCGAGCAGGTACGGCGTGCCCAGCAGGAACCCCGGCGCGACCTTCAGCACGCCGATGATCAGCACGATCGGCGGGATGACGATCGGCAGGATCGTGATCCCCTCCATGACGCGCCGTATCCGCGGCAGCCGCAGGTGCACGTAGACGGTGGTGGGCACCATGAGCACCAGCGTGAGGACCGTGGCGATCACTGCCAGGCGCAACGACAGCCCGATCGCCGAGAAGAATCCCGGCTGCTTGAAGACGTCACCGAATGCCTTCAGCCCGGCGAAGCGCAGTGCCGAGTAGAGCGGGATCAGGAAGTAAGCGCCGGCGAGCAGCAGGATCGCCCAGCGCCAGACGGGGAAGCTGCGCCTGCGGGCCGGGGACCTGGTGGCCGGCGCCGGCGTCCCCGCCCTGGCCCCAACGCCCGTTACCGCAGCCATCGCGCCGCCCTCCGCTGGAGAATCGTGTAGATGATCATGACGATCGCGATGATCACGACCATGATCAGGCCGAGCGCGTAGCCCAGGTTCTGCTGCCCGGCCAGCACGTTGCCGTTGAGCAGCGCCCCGATCTGGATCGGCGTCAGCGCGATCGTGCCGCCGGTCAGCGCCTCCGCGGTGGCGTAAGCGGAGAACGAGCTGCCGAACAGCAGCAGCAGGCAGCCAAGGAACGACGGCAGCAGCACCGGGCCGCCCACGTGGCGCCAGTACTGCCAGGTCCGCGCGCCCATGTTCTGCGCCGCCTCGCGCCAGGCCGGCCGCAGGCCTTCCAGGGCGGGCAGGATGACCAGGACCATGAGCGGGATCTGGAAGTACATGTACACGAAGAACACGCCGAACGCGTTGTACAGCGTGAAGCCGTGATCCCAGATATCGACGCCGAAGAGGTCTTTGATCCACCCGGTGACGACGCCGGTGGTGCTGAGCGTCGCGATGAACAGAAGCGCCAGCTGGACGCCGCCGAAGTTGGCGAACACGCCCGACGCCGTGACCACGACCTGGCGGAGCAGGTTGCCGCGCTTGGCCGTGTAGATCGCGTAGGCGATGAACAGCCCGAATATCCCCGGCACGATCGCGGTGGCGACCGACAGCAGGATGGAGGTCTTCAGGCCCAGCAGGTAGGTGCCGTGCAGCGCGGTACTGACGTTGCTCATCGTCGCGGCACCGGTGGCTGAATTCCGGAACGCGGCGATCGCGATCGCGATCGTGGGTGCGGCCAGGCCCAGGGCGATGTACACGCCGAAAGGCACGACGCCCAGCCACCTGAGCGCGCCGCGGCGCAATGTGGAAATCCGGCTGGGCCGGGCCCCGAAGGTCTGGACCTCCGGGGCCGCGGCCACGGCCTGGGTCGTGCTCTCTGCCATCAGCCGCCGACTTGCGTTGGCCAGTTCTGGGTCACCACGTTCTCCGCGGCGGCCGCCTGCGCCGAGCTCGGGAACGTCAGCGTGCCGGACGGGGCGGGGGGCAGCGCCGCGAGTGCGGCCTGGTTCACGGTCCCGTCGGCGACCAGCGTGGCCAGCTCGATCGGGCGGGTGTAACCCTCGAGCCACAGGTTCTGGCCGGTCGTGGAGTACAGGTATTCCTCCCACAGCCGGGCGGCGGCCGGGTCCGGCGCGGTGGCGCTGATGGCCTGGTCGTAGTAGGACGCGTACGTCGCGTCCGACGGGATCACGATCTTGAGGTCCGGCACGACCGGCTTGACCTCGGATTCCAGCAGGTAGTCCCACCAGATGAGGATCGGCGTCGTGCCGTTCTGCACCGTGGTCGGCCCGCCGATCGCGGTCGGGACGAAGTTGCCGATCGCCTTCAGGTGCGCGAAGTACTTGACGCCCGGCTCGATGTTGCCGAACGAGCCGCCGTTCGCCAGCGCGGCGGCAAAGACCGCCGCGAAGGCCGCACCGGCGGTCGTCGGGCTGTTGTTGAGGCCGATCATGTTCCTGTAGGCCGGGTTGGTCAGGCTGGCGAACGAGGTCGGCGCGGGCTTGACCTTGGCCGCGTCGTACCCGATCGCCACGTAGCCGCCGTAGTCCGCGTACCAGTCGCCGTTGGGATCCTTGGCGTTGGCCGGGATATCGGCCCAGGTCGCCACCTTGTACGGGGCCCACAGATGGTCATCGGCCCCCTCAACGGCGAACGACGGGCCCACGTCGACCACGTCGGGTGCACGGCTCTGGCCCTTGAGCTGCTCCACGGCGGTGATCTCCTGCCCACTGGAGCCCTCGGGGTTCGCGTCGGTGATATGGATGTGGTACTTCTTGCTGAAATCGGTCATTATGGCGCCATAATTGGCCCAGTTGCTCGGCAGCGTGATGACGTTGAGCTGCCCCTCTTTCTCCGCAGCCTTGACGAGCGCCGCCATGCCGCCGCCGGCGGCGGCAGAAGTCGCCGTCGCCCAGTTGGCCGAGCTGCTTGCGCTGCTCGATGAGCTACTGCCACCGCCGCATCCGGCGGCGAGCGCCGCGCAGCCGAGCGCCGCCACAATGGCAACGCCTGTCTTCTTCCTTCGCACCTTTCCCCCTCCGACCTGCAATGACCACGTTGGGCCGGGACCCGAGCATCGTCGCGGGGGATTCTTAAGGGGAATTGCACTGGAATTGAATAACTGGGGCTTAGTTCGCGAATGCTGAGAAACCAGGAAGCAAATTTATGGATGCGCTGCTGTGGCCATCCGTTAAAGCAGTGTTAAGGGTCAGGACGATGAGCTGAAACAATGCCGTGATTCTCACCGGTGGAAAGTGCGAGTACCATGGCCGGCTTCTCCTGCCCACGGCCCGGTGGCCCGTGGCGGCCAGGCCGGTGCGGGCCTGCCGCTGGGGTGAGCGGCCGTGACGGCGCTCAGAGCCCCCACCGCGCCGCGCTGAGCGCGCGGACGTCGGCCTCGCCGCCGTCGAGCCTGACCCGAGCCGCTCCGGTCCTGCCGAACACCCACATCGTCAGCTCGGATGGCGTTCCCGTGACGGTCACGACCGGCGTGCGCGCCCTGGCGGTGATCCGGACCCTGTGCCCGCCCGGTGCGCCGGGCTCGGGCTCGCCGTCCCTGACCAGTTCCACGCCGACCGGGGCCTTGCGCAGGATGAACCTTGCCATGCCCAGCCTGCCCCAGAGCACGTCGGACAGACCCTGATCGATCTTCCGTGGCTCCCAGCCGGGCTGCGCCCGGCGCACGTCCTCGTGATGGACAAAGAACTCCACCACGTTGGCCCGCTCGTCGATGCCGGGAAGCCCGAACAGCGACAGCCGCGGCGGGCCGCTCCTGATCATCTGCACGAGCCTCGGGTAAGGGTTCCGCTCGATCAGCTTGCGCTGGACGCTGCGGGTGTATGCGGCGAGCGGCCCGCCGAGCATGCCGACGCCGGCGTCTGGCCGGCGCTCCCTGAGCACCAGGTGCGCGGCAAGATCAAGGGTCGCCCACCCCTCGCACAGGGTCGGTTCCCGGGGGCCGGTCAGGTCGAGCAACGCGCATAGGGCAACACGCTCATCCCGGGCGTACGTCATCGTGTGATGGTAGGCCAACCGGCGCCGGCTGGGAATGCCCGGCGCTCCGCGGGAGGGCGCCGGGCCTGCGGCGCCCCGGCTTATGCTGGCGGCGAGGCCAGCACCGCCGGAGGCGGTGACGGGACATAAGGGACCGCGACGGCGGACGTGACGGGGAAGAGCGCGGGGAAGAGCGCAGGGAAGAGCGCAGGGAAGAGCGCAGGGAGGGGCCGCAGATGACGGCGGGTGTCTCCGCGCGCCAGGCCCGCCGTGAGGGGCGGCGGGAGCTGGCGCTGCTGCTGCTGCTCGGCGCGGCCGGGGCGGGCGTCGTGCTGCTCGCCACCCGGCAGGGGTGGGCACACGTCGAGACCGCCGCGCCCAGGCCGCTGCCGGAAAGCGTCACCACGGAGACCGGCCAGGCGCTCGTGCCCGCGGCGGGTGCGCTGGCGCTGGCGGCCCTGGCCGGCCTGGCGGCCGTCCTCGCCACCCGCCGGACGCTGCGCAGGATCGCCGGGGTCGTGCTCGCCGGCCTCGGCGCCGGGATGGCGGTGACGGTGAGCGCCGGGATCTCCGCCGCCGACGTGCTGGCGGCCGCTTCGGCCAGCACGGCCGCGCAGGCCGGCTCGGGGGTTGTCGCAGGGACGGACGTCGGCAGCACGACCGGAGGCGGCGCGGGCCAGGGCGGGCCGGCCGGGGCGCCGGTATCCGGGCTCCCCGGCCACGTCGTCTTCGCGGCCTTTCCCTGGCGCGGGGTGGCCTTCGCCGGGGCGCTCGCGGTCATCGCCGCAGGGATCCTGGTCACCTGGCGCGCGGCGCGGCTGCCGGTGATGTCGAGCCGGTTCGACCCGCCCGCCCCGCAGGCAGGGCCCGCGCCCGCGGTCCCGGCGGCCGGCCAGGCACAGGCCGGCAGGGACTCCGCGGCGCTCTGGGAGTCGCTGAGCCGGGGCGAGGATCCGACCGGGACCCGTTAGCCGGGCGCCCCCGGAGCACCCGGTTGCCGTGCCCGGGAGCCCGGCGGCTTTGCGCCCGGGCCCGGCAGGCCAGGCATCCTCACCGCAATCCAATCCGGACAGGCCCGCTGAGCTGGTGCTTAGTGGCACAAGTTAGGCTCGCTGGTGATAATGCCGACAGGGCCGCGGAGGTGAACGGTGAGCACAGGGTTTCGGCTTCGCCGGGGCCGTGGGCGCGTGACGGCTGCCAGCAGCGCCGGGCAGCCGCTGGTGAAGCTGGTGACGCGGCTTGTCACGGCGCAGGCCGCGACCGCGGCCGCGGTCGGGCTTTCCTACAGCCGCAGGCACGTGCCGTCGGTCATCATCACCCTGATGCTGGTGGTCGCCCTGCTGGGGCTGGCCGCGATGGCCCGTTCCGGCACCCCTGCGGCGTGGGTGTTCTCGATCGGCTTCGAGACGGCGCTCATCATGTTCGGGGTGATCAGGTTCATCACGTCCCGTTACGTGGGCGGGACGCTGTTCGGGATCATCACGCTCGGCGTGCTGCTGCATCCCGCGGTGGCCCGCGCCTTCAGCGGCGTCCCGGGGCGGGCCGAAGCGCCC
>JASHPR010000738.1 GCA_030038015.1 Streptosporangiaceae bacterium | reverse complement strand
GCGATGATCATCGCCGCCGAGCTGGGCGTGCCGATGCGGATCACGAGCGGCCCGGCTATCGAGCGGGCCGGGGACCTCGCCGCGATCCTGTCCACGCTGTCGGTAGGCGAGGTCGTCTTCATCGACGAGATCCACCGCGTCGCCCGCCCGGCCGAGGAGATGCTCTACCTGGCGATGGAGGACTTCCGGGTCGACGTCGTCATCGGCAAGGGGCCGGGCGCCACGGCGATCCCGCTCGACATCGCGCCTTTTACGCTGGTCGGTGCCACGACCAGGGCCGGGCTGCTGCCCGCGCCGCTGCGCGACCGGTTCGGCTTCACCGCGCACCTGGACTTCTATGAGCCGGAGGAGCTGGGCGTCATCGTGCGCCGGTCCGCCGGGCTGCTGGGGGTGACGGTCCGCGACGACGGCGCGGATGAGATCGCCGGCCGTTCCCGCGGCACCCCCCGGATCGCGAACCGCCTGCTGCGCCGGGTGCGGGACTACGCGGAGGTGCGGGCCGACGGCGTCGTGGACCGGGGCGTGGCCCGGGCGGCGCTGGAGCTGTACGAAGTGGACGATACCGGCATGGACCGGCTCGACCGCGCGGTGCTGTCCGCGCTGGTCCGCAGGTTCGCCGGGGGCCCGGTCGGCCTGTCCACCCTGGCCGTGGCCGTGGGGGAGGAAGCGGAGACCGTCGAGGTCGTGGTCGAGCCGTTCCTGGTCCGGGCCGGCCTCATGGCGCGCACCCCGCGCGGGCGCGTGGCCACCCCGGCCGCGTGGGAGCGCCTGGGCCTGGCCGTTCCCCCGGCGGATCCGGGCAGCCCTGCGACCCTGTTCGGCTGAGCGGCCCCGCCGGCCGGCCCCGGGGCACGGTCACGGCCGGCCGAAGAGGCAGCGGGGTGGTCACGAACACTCCTCAGGTCCCGTAGCCTGTTGGTGCGTCGCTTGTGCGCCGCTACACTTCGGCAGTTGGCCGATAACAGCCGACCGGTGCCAGTGCCGGCCCTCCCGGGCCTGCACCCGGGCCGGGATGGCCGGCCACTGTGATCTCAACTGGAAGGAAACCCCGCGATGGGGAACACGCTGATCCTCGCGGCGGCGTCGAAGACGTCGTCGAGCACGAGCCTCCTGCCCATCATCATCATCGTCGTGCTGTTCCTGCTCGTGTACATGACGATGACCCGGCGCTCCAGGGCACGCCAGGCGGCCCGGATGCAGAGTGACCTGGTGCCCGGCGCGCCCGTCCGCACCACCAGCGGCATGTACGGCACCGTGACGTCGCTGGAGGGCAACGACGACGTCATGGTCGAGGTCGCCCCCGGGGTGACCATCCGGATGATGCGGCGGGCGGTCGTCCCGCTGCCCCAGGACGCCAGCACCGGCATGCCGCCGGAGCCGGAGCCCCACGGCGGCGAGACCTCCTCGGAAGAGCACAAGACCCCGGCCGACGACTGGGACACCCAGGACCGGCACGTCTAGCGGCTTCTGCGGCCGGCGGACCTAAGGACCATCGGAGAAGTGGCACCCCCAACCACCACGTCCAAGCCAGGACGGCACCTGGCCGCGCTGGCCGTCCTCATCGTCGTCCTCCTGCTCGGAGTCCTCGGCGGCACCCTGTTCCAGCCGTCGCAATGGCACAGCCGGTTCAAGGTCGGCAAGGGCCTGGACATCTCCAGCGGCACCACGATCACCCTGAGGGCAGTGCCCCCGGCGCATGTGTCATCGTCATCGGCCCAGGTGCAGGCCGACCTGAGCACCGCGCAGACGATCATGAACAGCCGGGTCAACGGCGCGGGCTTCAACGGCGCCACGGTCACCACGCAGTCCCCTGACCTGATCAACGTCTCGGTGCCCGGCAAGAACGTGAGCCAGGTCGAGCAGCTGGTGGGCACCACGGCCCAGCTCCGGTTCCGCCAGGTGCTGCTGATGACCCCCAACTACGCCTCGTCCACGCCGACCCCGACGCCGTCGGCCACACCAACGCCCACGCCAAGCTCGTCGCCGACCCCGAAACCCAGCACCTCGCCGAGCCCCAAGCCGAGCACATCGTCGTCCGCCCTGGGCGCCGCAGGCGGCTCGGGCACGAGGGGCCTTACGGTGACCGCGACGCGCCTGGCGGGCGCCGCGTCTGCGGCCAAGGCCAAGCCGAACGCGAGCGCCTCGCCGAGCCCGTCGGCCAGCCCGGCGCCGGGATCGCTGGCCACCACCACGGACCCGCAGGCCCAGGGCCAGGCCAGCCTGCTCACCCCGGCGACCAAGGCCCTGTTCGACAAGCTCAACTGCGCCAATCCCAAATGGCGGACCCAGATCTACGGCACCGACCCGAACAACTGGGACAACCCGGCCATCCAGACCGTCACGTGCTACCAGGGCGACAAGTACGCGCTGGACAAGGCGTACGTCACCGGCGAGATGCTCAAGCTGGGCGGGTCGTCGGCCCAGCTGCAGAGCAACGGCGACTGGTGGGTGAACCTCAGCTTCAACGGCACCGGCACCAAGGCGTTCGGCCAGCTGAGCACCAAGATGTACGACAACTACTACGACACCAGCGCCTCGGCTCCGAGCTCGGAGCTGGACTTCTTCGCGATCGTGCTCGACGGCACGCCGGTCGCCGTCCCGTACATGGGGGCGGTGCTGGACACCGGGACGGCGACGATCCAGGGCACCTTCACCGAGAGCCAGGCCGACAACCTGGCCAATGTGCTGAACTACGGCGCGCTGCCGCTGTCGTTCGTGCCGCAGTCGGTGCAGTCGGTCAGCCCCCAGCTCGGCTCGTACCAGCTGCAGGCCGGGCTGCTGGCGGGCGTGGTCGGCCTGCTGCTGGTGGTCGTGTACGCGTTCATCTACTACCGGGGCCTGGGCATCGTGTCGATCTCCAGCCTGGCCATCGCGGCGCTGCTGAGCTACCTGGCGGTGGTGCTGCTGAGCGTGTACGAGAGCTTCGCGCTGTCGCTGGCCGGCATCGCGGGCCTGATCGTCGCGATCGGGATCACCGCCGACTCGTTCGTGGTGTTCTTCGAGCGGCTGCGGGACGAGGTCAGGGACGGCAAGTCGCTGCGCGCCGGGGTGGAGCACGGCTGGGTCCGGGCCCGGCGCACGATCCTGGTCTCCGACACGGTGTCGTTCCTCGCGGCCGCGGTGCTGTACAAGTTCGCGGTCACCGACGTGCAGAACTTCGCCTTCACCCTGGGCCTGACCACGATCATCGACGTGATCGTGGTGTTCCTGTTCACCAAGCCGGTGATCACGCTGCTGGCCCGGACCAGGTTCTACGGCGGGCAGCACAAGTGGTCCGGGCTTGACCCGGCCCGGCTCGGCATGCGCTCGCCGTGGCGCGGAAGCAGGCGCCCCGCCCCCCGGCCGCAGCCCGGCGGCGCGGCGTCGGCCGCGGGCCCCCGGACCAACCCGAAGGAGGCGTGATGTCCCGGCTCGGGGCGATCGGTGGCCGGCTGTACCGCGGCGAGGTCTCGTTCGACTTCGTCGGCAGGCAGAAGCTCTGGTACACGATCTCCGGCCTGATCCTGGTGATCAGCATCGTGGCCCTGGCGATCCGCGGCCTGCACTTCAGCGTCGAGTTCACCGGCGGCGACCAGTTCTCGTTCAAGGCGTCCGGGGTCTCCACCACCCAGATCGCCTCCGTGGTCAAGAACGCGGGCGGCGGCAGCGACCCGGTCGTGCAGCAGCTTGGAGTGTCCAGCCACCACCTGTGGCAGGTGCAGACGATCAAGCTGACCCCGTCCCAGCAGACCAGCGTGCAGGACGCGCTGGCCAGCAACCTGCACGTGCCCGGCGGCGCCGGCCAGGTCAGCGTCACGTTCACCAGCGCGAGCTGGGGCGCCTCGATCACGCACAAGGCCGTGGAGGGGCTGATCGTGTTCCTGGCGCTGATCGTGATCTACCTCTCGATCGCGTTCGAGTGGAAGATGGCCGTCGCCGCGTTCATCGCCCTCCTCCACGACATCGTGATCACCGTCGGGGTGTACGCGCTGGCCGGTTTCCAGGTCAGCCCGGCCACCGTGATCGGGCTGCTCACGATCCTCGGCTACGCGCTGTACGACACGGTGGTGGTCTTCGACAAGGTCCGGGAGAATACCGCCGGCCTGCTGGCCACCCAGCGAAGTACCTACAGCCGGGCCGCCAACACGGCGCTGGACCAGACCCTGGTCAGGTCCATGAACACCTCGCTGATCGCGCTGCTGCCGGTCGCCGCGATCCTCGTGGTCGCGGTCGCCTACCTCGGCACCGGCGAGCTGCGGGACCTGTCGCTGGTGCTGTTCGTCGGCATGCTGTCCGGCACCTACTCCTCGATCTGCATCGCCACCCCGGTGCTGGCGGACCTGAAGGAACGCGAACCCCAGTACAAGCAGCTGGCGAGGCGCGTGGCGCTGCGCGCCTCCGGCGGGCGCGCGGCCCAGCGCGCCCGGGCGAAGGCGGAGAAGGCCGGGGCGGGGGCGGCCCGGCGCGGCGCCGGCGACGGGCCGGACGACACCGCCAT
>JASHPR010000737.1 GCA_030038015.1 Streptosporangiaceae bacterium | reverse complement strand
CCCTGGCCCGCGGTGACGCGGCCCGGCCGCCGGGCGCTCCGGTGCTGCCCGGCCGGGCAAGCCCGCTGGCCGCGCCGGTCCCCCGCTCTCGCCGCACTGCGCAAGTTTGCCACCGTGAGCCAGACGAGGACGAATGAGATTTAGCAGCGGGAGACGCCGGGAACGTGGTCGCCCGCGGTCGTGGAAACAGCCGCCGGTGACCACTTTTCGCAGCAGCCAGCGATGCGCTGGCGTCAGGGCCGGAGCGTGGCCTTCAGCGTGCCATCGGGTGCCGCGTGGAACACGACCGCGTCGGGGCCCACGTCACGCACCGCGGCCAGGTCCGCCGGGTCGGGCCCGTCACCGTCGCTGACCAGCGCGGCCGCCTCCAGGCTGGCGGCCCCGCTGGACACCGCCATGGCCACGGCCAGGTGCAGGGCGGACAGCCGCAGCGACGGCAGCGCCACGGCCGCCGCCGCATAGGTCCGGCCGGTCTCGTCGCGCACCGCAGCGCCCTCGGCGGCCATGACCCGCGCACGGGCCGCTCGGGCCAGGGTGATGATCTTCAGATCCTCCGGGCCGGGCTGAGCCTCGCTCACCCGGCCGAGTCTAGTGCGGCGCCTGCCGGCCCGGTGCGCCTGTCTGGGTGCCGGGCTGGCCGTCGCCCGCCGCCCCGGGACCTCGCCCGCTGCCGGCCGGCTCGCTGCCGCGCACGTTGCCGCCGCCCCCGTCGCCGTCCGGCGTGACCCGCTCGACCCTCACGGTCCCGATCCGGTTGCGCCGCCCGGCCAGGCTCTCCGCGGTCAGCCGGAGGCCCGCCACGGTGGTGACCGAGCCGGCGATCGGCACCCGGCCGAGCCGCTGGGCCAGCAGGCCGCCCACGGTCTCCACGTCCTCGGCCTCTATGCGCACGCCGAACAGCTCTTCGAGCTCCTCGACCGGCAGCCGGGCGGTCACCCTGGCCTGCCCCTCACCCAGCCATTCCACCGGCGGCTGCTCCTTGTCATACTCGTCGGCGATCTCGCCGACGATCTCCTCGAGGATGTCCTCGATGGTCACCAGGCCCGCGGTGCCGCCATACTCGTCGATCACGATCGCGACGTGGATCTGGCGCGCCTGCATCTCCCGGAGCAGCGCGTCGATCAGCTTGCTCTCCGGCACGAACGTGGCCGGCCGCATGACCGACTCGACCTTTTCGACCGACTCGCGCTGGTGGTGCTCGTAAATGCGGGTGACGATGTCCTTGAGATAGGCGATCCCGATGATGTCGTCCTCGTTCTCGCCGATGACCGGGATCCGGGAGAACCCGCTGCGCAGCGCCAGCGACAGCGCCTGGCGGAGGGTCTTGCCGCGCTCCACGAACACCATGTCGGTGCGCGGCACCATCACCTCGCGCACGATCGTGTCGCCGAGCTCGAACACCGAGTGGATCATCGCGCGCTCGGTGGGCTGGATCACCCGGCGCTGCTCCAGCAGGTCGACCAGGCCCCTCAGGTCCTCCTCCGACCCCGGCCCGCCACGCGCCGCGCCGCCGGGCAGCAGGAGCAGGCGCGGCAGCGGCCCCAGCAGCCGGATGACCGGGACGAGAACCGACGCGGCCGTGCCGGCCACGCGCACCGTGTTGCGCCGCCCCAGGGACCTCGGCACGGTGCCCGTCGCGAAGTAGATCACCACGGTCATGACGGCCGCAGCGATGACGAAGGCGCGCCACCCCGGCCCCAGCCAGTGCAGCAGCACCGCCGTCACCAGGACCACGGCCGACAGCTCGGCCGCGATCCTGATCAGCAGCAGCACCGCAAGGTAGCGGGCGACGTCGGCCAGCGCCGCCTGCAGCGGCGTTGATACCTCCCCGACGCCGCGGCCCAGTTCCTTGGCCCCGGCCCTGGAGACCCTGGCCAGGGCCGCCTCTGCGGTTGCGCACCAGGCCGCCAGCAGCGTCAGCGCTACCGCGGCCGCCAGCAGCCAGCCCATGGCTCCGTCACCCCGTCCCTCCCTAGCCGGCCGGCCCTTCTGCCCCGCCGCCCTGCGGCCGCCCGTCGCCTTGCGGCCGGTCCTCGGCCCGTTCCCCCTCCTCGCCCTGCCGGCCTGCCTGGCCGGAGTCGCCGGCGGCGTCACGTTCCGGGTGCCAGCTGGCGAGCAGCCGGTCCTGCAGCCCGAACATGGTCGCCTGCTCTTCCGGCTCCGTATGGTCATACCCGAGCAGGTGCAGGATGCCGTGCGTGCAGAGCAGGTCGAGTTCGTCCTGCACGCTGTGCTCGGCCTTGCGGGCCTGCTCGACCGCCACCTGCGGGCACAGCACCACGTCGCCGAGCAGGGTTTCCGCCGCCTCATCGTCCGCGCCGTGCTCGGCCTGGGTGCCGCCCGGGTGCGGCAGCCCGAGCTCGTCCATGGGGAACGCGAGCACGTCGGTCGGCCCGTCCTCACCCATCCACTGCTGGTGCAGGCCGGCCATGGCGGCCTCGTCGACGAGCAGCACCGACAGCTCGGCCAGCGGGTGCACCCGCATGCCGTCCAGCACGTGCCTGGCCAGAGCGGCCAGGCCCGCCTCATCGACGTCCACCCCGGATTCGTTGCGGATCTCGATGCTCATGCCGTGTTCACCGCTCGCCTCATGCCGACCGCCGCGTGCGCGCCCTCAGCGGGCCCGGTTGCCCGCGCGCCGGGGCCGGCCGCCGGGCAGCCGCTCGGCATCCGCCCCCGACGCCCTGCGCGCGTCGTAGCGGTCATAGGCGTCCACGATGTCGCCGACCAGCTTGTGCCTGACCACGTCGTGGCTGGTCAGCCTGGAGAAGTACACGTCCTCCACGCCGTCCAGGATCTCCTGGACCAGGCGCAGGCCGCTGAGCTGCCCGGCCGGCAGGTCGACCTGGGTGATGTCGCCGGTGACCACGATCTTGGACCCGAAGCCGAGCCTGGTCAGGAACATCTTCATCTGCTCCGGCGAGGTGTTCTGCGCCTCGTCCAGGATGATGAACGAATCATTCAGGGTGTTGTGGGTCAGCAGGAAGTCTTCCGTCGTGTACAGCGAGTCGGCCGCCGCCACCGAGATGCACACGGCCTCCGCCTTGCCCTCCGGCTCGATGCTCTCGATGAACCGCACCGGCCGCCCGCCGCCGCCCTCGGCGCGGTACTCCTCCCGCTTCCTGGACAGCCGGAACGGCTCGACGCCGGCCGGGAGCCGGACGTCGATGATGTACGCATCGTGCCGGTGATGAACCGGATGCCCATGAGCGCGACCCGGGGTTCGCCCCAGCGCGGGGCGAACGCGGGTGTACGCGACACCGCCGAGCGACCGGACCAGGAAGATCACGTCGTCGCGCAGCCGCGGCGATACGGTCGTGTACTGGATGCGGCAGGTCCGGCCGCGCTGGGCGACCGGGCCGCCGTCGGTGTCGAGCAGGCCCTGCAGCACGGCCAGCCGCACCTCTGCCGAGTTGTGCAGGTAGAGCTCCGGCACGAACGTGGTCGTCGACCGCGTGCCGTACAGCCCGAGCTGGCGCACTGCGGCGGTCACCGGGTTCTGCACCAGGAGTCTGCCCTGCCACGGCGACGTGCCCTGGCTCAGCACGTAGTCGGGACCCCCCCTGGGCCGGACGTCGATGCCAGGCAGCCGCACCTGTAGCTCCAAGGCCAGTTCGACATCGCCAGCGGCGAAACTTGGCGTACCTGGCGCTGTCAGGCAGCCGTCGCCGAGCAGCAGGCCCAGGGCGTAGGGATCCACCGGCACCGGCCGGTGCGGGAAGCACACCGGCGCGCTGTGCAGCGGGAGTTCGTACCGATGGCAGTTGGCCCGCAGGTCACCGATCATCTCGCGGGTCTCCAGCACGCGGAGCGGCTTGCCGCGGCGGCGGTCGTCCCGGGTCGTCACCGCCCACAGGTGGTCACCCGAGCACAGCGTCGATGCGCCGTCCTGCGTGGTGAGCCGGTAAATGTCCTTCTCCCCCTGCGGGTACACGCCGATCACCGGCGTGGGCTCGCCGTTGGAGCCGATCACCAGGTCGCCGACGGCCAGCGAGCCGATCGGCCGGAAACCCTCCGGGGTCAGCACGGGTGTCTCCAGCGGCATCGCCCGGCCGCGCATATACGCCAACGGGGCGATTTCGATCGTGCCGGCCGCCGTGAGCTTGGGGATCGAGTCCGGGTCGATCATGTCGTGGAGCGCGTCGTAGAGCGGCCGCAGGTACGGGTCGATCTTCTCGTAGAGCGTCCCGGGCAGGAAGCCGAGCCGCTCCCCCGCCTCCACCGCCGGCCGGGTCAGGATGATCCGGTTGAACTCCTTGGCCTGCAGCGCCTTCACCGCCTTGGCCATCGCCAGGTAGGTCTTGCCGGTCCCGGCCGGGCCGATCGAGAACACGATCGTGTGCTTGTCGATCGCGTCGACGTAGCGCTTCTGGTTCAGCGTCTTCGGGCGGATCGTGCGGCCGCGCGCGGACAGGATGTCCAGGGTCAGCACGTCGGCCGGGCGGGCGCCCGACTTCCGGCGCAGCATGGCGGCGCTGCGCTCCACCACGTCGGCGGCGAGCTCCGCCCCGCTGGCCAGCAGCCGGGTCAGCTCGTCGAACAGGTTCGCGACGAGCGCGGTCTCCTCCGGCGTGCCGGTCACGGTGATCTCGTTGCCGCGCACGTGGATGTCGGCGCCGAAGGCGCCCTCGATCACATGCAGCAGCTCGTCGCGGGATCCCAGCAGGCTGACCATCGAGTGGTCGTCCGGGATCACGATCTTCACGCGGGTGCGGCCGTCCGGCGACAGCTCGCCCTTGCGCTGATCTGTGGGAGTTTCTGTCAAGTGCCCTTCCCCGCCCGGGCGCACGCCCAGGCCCGCATGCTAGCCATGCTATCCGCCGGCTCCGACGTTGCGGGCATCATCGGCGTGCGCGTCATCTGGGCAGCCCCGCGTGGCCGGGCATCACCCGGGCGGCCAGGTCAGCGGCCTGCCGCCGAGAACGTGGGCGTGCGCGTGGTGGACCGTCTGGCCCGCCTCCGGCCCGGTGTTGAAAATGATCCGGTAGCCGGACTCGGCCACGCCCAGGCTGCTCGCCGCCAGGGCCGCCTGCGCCGCGACCTCGTCGAGCAGGCCGTCACCGGCCCCGGCGAGGGAGGCCAGGTCCGGATGGTGCTCCTTCGGGATCACGAGCACGTGCACCGGAGCCTGGGGGTTTATATCCTGAAATGCAATGGTGCGCGCGCTCTCCAGCACCCGCGTCGCCGGGATCTCTCCCGCGGCGATGCCACAGAACAAGCAGTCAGCCACGCGGCCGATCTTAACCGTTGCCCCGCCTGCGGAGCCGCCGACATATATGGTTGCAGTACTGCGAACCCCCGGCGCACCAATCCCTGGGGCACGGCTCAGCAATCGCTGGGTTCCCGTGGCTCCAGGTTCTATTCAGCGGCGGCCGCGGGGATGCGAACTCAGCACGACATCAGCTCGACATAGGTGTGGAGACGGTGGGACCGTTCAGACCACTCGGCGCCTTGCAGGCTGTCGCCGAGAAACGACATGACACCCGGTGAACCTGGCGGCGCGTCCACGCGTCCAATTCACGTGACCGAAACCCTTGTGGCGGATACCGCCCTGGGCTCGGTTCCGGCCGACTGGGACGCCGACCGGGCAGTGACCGCGCTGTACAGCACGCACTACCGCTCCTTGGTGCGGCTCGCGGCCCTGCTGGTGCGCGACGTCGCGACGGCGGAGGAAGTGGTGCAGGACTCGTTCGTCGCGATGCACGGCGGCTGGCGCCGGCTCAGGGACAGCGACAAGGCGCTCTCCTACCTCCGGCAGTCGGTGGTGAACCGGTCCCGCTCCGTGCTGAGACACCGCGTGGTGGTAGACCGGAATGCGCCGAAACCGTCACCGGACATGCCGAGCGCCGAGCATGGAGCGATCGCCCTGCTGGAGCGGTCGGCCGTGGTGGCAGCCCTGCGCACGCTGCCGCCGCGGCAGCGTGAGGCGCTCGTGCTGCGGTACTACGGCGACATGTCCGAGGCCCAGATCGCCGACATCATGGGAATCAGCAGGGGAGCGGTCAAGAGCCACACGGCCAGGGCGATGTCTGCGCTGCGCAGCATGCTGGAGCGTGAGGCGTGACGCACTTCGACCTCGAGGAGATCCTGCGCCAGGAACTGCACGCCGCCGCGGAGACGGTCGAGCCGGCAGCGGACGGGCTGACGCGGATCCGGGCGCGGCTGACAAGGCCCCGGCCGGCCGCCATCGCCTGGCTGATGGTCGGGTGGACCTCCGTTGGCCAGCCCGCGCTGCTCCGGGTGGACGAAGGGCTTGCGGCGTTCGCCGGCTGGCTGAGCAGGGTGCTGCTCCCGGTGGCCGGGCGGCTCGAGCCCGTGGCCCACTGGATGCGCCCGGTGTTCGCCCGGCTGCGTCCCCTGCTCCGGCCCAGCACCGGGCCCACCGGCCGCCCGTCGCGTTACGCGTGGGTGCGGCCGGCGCTGGCCATGGCCGTTGTGGTCGCGGTGGCGATCGCCGGCGGCTTCGCCCTCTCGTCGCTGCCGCGCCAGATCCAGCAGGCCGCGAACTCGATACTGTCGAACCAGCCGCACGGCACCAAGAGCGGGCACCACAACTCCGGGCTGACCGGCACCGGGCAGCCCATCCCGGCGCCGAGTTCAACCAGGCGCTCGCCGTCGCCAAGCAGCTCCCCCAGCTGCTCGCCGTCGGCGAAGCCTTTCGTGTCGCCGACTCCCACACCGACGCCAACCCCGACCCCCACGCCCACGCCCACGCCCACGCCCACGCCGACCCCGACGCCGAGCCCCGTGCCGAGCGCGACCGCCACGGGCAGCAGCGGCTCAGCGCCGCCATCCGATGGGCAGGGCGCCACGGACACCAGCGTGCTCGCCATCGCCGGATCGGCGCAGCACAGCTCGCCCGGCAAGGCGCACCCGTCGCCGTCTCCGACGTGCACGCCCAGCGCCAGCTGACGACGCTCCTGCCGTCGGCACCCGGCCCATCCGGCCCGGCGCTGCCGCCGGCACCCGGCCCATCCGGCCCGGCGCTGCGCCCTCCTGGGCCTTGAGGCGTTACCCCTGCCCGGCCCGGTTACGCCCGCCCTGGCTGGCCGGGTCACCCCAGCGCCCCGACCCGGCCAGCAGCAGGGCCGCGGCCACCGCCCCGGCCGACGACGAGCGCAGGACCGTCGGCCCGAGCCGGGCCGGCGTGGCCCCGGCGCGTTCCAAGGCCTCCGCTTCCGCGGGGCTTACCCCGCCTTCCGGCCCGACGATCACGACGATCTCGCCGTGACCGGGGATGCTCAGACTGCCCAGCATGGCGGGCGCGTCAGGGTCGAGGAGCACCGACAGCCCAGCCGCCGCCACCCTGGCCGCGATGGCCGGGGTCGTCTCTGGCCCGGCCACGTCGGGGATCCAGGCGCGGCGCGACTGCTTGGCCGCCTCGCGCGCCGCCGCCTGCCAGCGCGCCAGCGCCCGGCCAGCACGGTCATCGCGCCAGCGGGCCACGCAGCGCTCGGCCTGCCAGGCGACGACCGCGTCGACGCCCACCTCGGTCATGATCTCGACGGCGAGCTCGCCCCGGTCGCCCTTGGGGATGGCCTGAGCCACCACGATCCTCGGCTCAGCGGCCGGGACGGCCTGCCTCGCGAGCACCGTGAGCTCGATCACCGCTGGCCGGACGGCGGTCACGACGCACTCGGCGACCGTGCCCGCGCCGTCCGTCACGTCCGCTCGCTCGCCAACGGCAAGCCTGCGCACTGTGGCCGCGTGCCGGCCCTCGGCCCCGGCGAGGGTGATGGAGCCGAGGGCAAGCTCGGCGTGATCCGCCAGGAAGACGGGCGGCCTCGGCGTTCTGCTCGGCGCCTCCGGGGCCCTGCCCACCTCCCGATACCCTCCGCGGCGCGGTCAGCGGCCGTTGAACGCGTCGCGCAGCCGGGAGAAGAACCCCTGCTGGCCCGGCGCGAACTTCCCGGGCGGCGACTCCTCGCCGCGCAGCTTCGCCAGCTCCCTGAGCAGCGCCTCCTGCTCCGAGTCGAGCTTCGTCGGCGTCTCCACGGTCACGTGGATCACCAGGTCGCCGCGGCCGGAGGAATTCAGGTGCGCCGTTCCCTGGCCATAGAGCGGGATCGCCTGCCCGGACTGCGTCCCCGGCCTGATGTCCACGTCGGCCGGGCCGTCCAGGGTCTGCACCTTCAGGGTCGCGCCGAGCGCTGCGGCCGCCATCGGGATGGTCGCCGTGCAGTGCAGGTCATCGCCCTGCCGCTCGAAGATTGCGTGCGGGCGCTGCACGATCTCGAGGAAGAGGTCGCCGGCCGGGCCTCCGCCCGGGCCGGTCTCACCCTCGCCGGCGAGCTGGATGTGCGTCCCGTCCTCCACGCCGGCCGGGATCCGCACCTTGATGGTGCGGCGGGTCCGCACCCGGCCCTCGCCGTCGCACTCCTGGCACGGCCTGCGGATCACGGTGCCGAACCCGCCGCAGCCAGGGCACGGCCTGGACGTCATCACCTGGCCGAGGAATGACCGGGTGACCTGGCTCACCTCGCCGCGCCCACGGCAGACGTCGCAGGTCTCGGGGTGCGTGCCGGGCGCCGTGCCCTCGCCCGAGCAGCTCGGGCAGACGACGGCGGTGTCCACGACCAGGTCCCTGGTCGTGCCGAAGGCGCACTCGGCGAGGTCGAGCTCGACCCTGATGGTCGCGTTCCGGCCGCGCCGCGCCCTGCTCCGCGGCCCCCTGGCCGCCGTCCCGGCCCCGAAGAAGGCGTCCATGATGTCGCTGAAGGGGAACCCCGCCCCGAAGCCGCTCCCCGGACCCGCTCCCGCTTGCGCGAAGGGGTCAGCCCCGAGGTCGTACATCTGCCGCTTCCCCGGGTCGGACAGCACCTCGTAGGCCTGGGTGATCTCCTTGAACCGCTCCTGCGTCTCCGGATCGGGGTTGACGTCCGGATGCAGCTCCCTGGCCAGCCTGCGATAGGCCTTCTTGATCTCGTCAGGCCCGGCATCGCGGCGCACGCCGAGGATGCCGTAGTAGTCGTTCGCCACGCGCATTCCCTATGACTCCGCCAAGATCTGGCCCACATACCGTGCCACCGCGCGTACCGCTCCCATCGCCGTCGGGTAGTCCATTCGTGTCGGGCCGAGCACACCCAGCTTCGCCAGCGCCTGGTCGCCGGCCCCGTAACCCGATGCCACCACGGAGGTGCTCTGCAGGCCCTGCACCTCATTCTCTGAACCGATTCTGACCGTCAGCGATTCCTGGCCGCCGGACTCGCCGAGCAGCCGGATGAGCACCACCTGCTCCTCGAGCGCCTCGAGCACATCGTGCAGGCCCTGGGCGAAATCCGCCGCGGTGAGGTTGGCGGCCCCACCGACGACGACCCGCTCCTCACGACGCTCCACCAGGCTCTCCAGGATCACCGAGAAGACCGCAGCCGCGTTCGCGCGCTCATCGGGCATCACCCGCTCGGGCAACTCGGCGACCACTGAGGCTACCTCGGTCAGCCTGCGCCCGTCGAGGCAGGCGTTGAGCACCGCACGCAGCTGAGTAATCGACTCATCATCGATCATTCCCGGCAGATCGACCGTGCGCTGCTCCACCCGGCCGGTATCGGTGATCAGCACCAGCAGCAGCCGCCGGTCTGCCAGCGGCACAAGCTCGATGTGACGCACCGCGGACCTGATGAGCGAGGGGTACTGGACCACCGCCACCTGGCGGGTCAGCTGCGCGAGGAGCCGGACGGTGCGCATCACGACATCGTCGAGGTCATACGCCCCGGCCAGGAACGTCTCGATGGCCCTGCGCTCGGCCCCCGACAGCGGCCTGACCGCGGAGAGCCGGTCCACGAACAGCCGGTAGCCCTTGTCCGTCGGCACGCGACCCGCGCTCGTGTGGGGCTGCACAATGAAGCCCTGCTCCTCGAGCGCGGCCATATCATTGCGGATGGTCGCCGGGGAGACGTCCAGGTTGTGCCGGTCGACGAGGGACTTGGAGCCAACCGGCTCATTCGTGGACACATAGTCCTCGACGATGGCGCGCAGCACCGCCAACTTCCTGTCGTCGAGCACGCGCTCACCTCCCTGGCACTCAGCTATTACGAGTGCTAATTCTATGGCGGGAAGGATACTGGGATGGAGTATCAACGTCATGACCCGGTTCGTGGCAGCCGCCGGCACCGTCTAGCGTGAGGGGGGAAAGGAACGGGCAGCCGAACGCTCATGACCAGTAACCAGCCGCAGCCGGCGCCGGAGTGGCCAGCACCCGGGCCAGCGCCGTCGGAACCGCTTGACGCGCTCCCGGCTGCCGACAGCGACTTCCTCGCCTCAGCGGGCCGCCTGCAGGCCGGCCGCCCGCAGGAGCGCCTGCACACCGGCCCGCAGGACGGCTTCCGCACCGGCCCGCAGGACGGCTTCCGCACCGGCCCGCAGGACCCGGTGCCCGCCGCCCCGGGCCGCTGGCCGGCCACACGCGCGCCGTCGCC
>JASHPR010000736.1 GCA_030038015.1 Streptosporangiaceae bacterium | reverse complement strand
CCCCAAAGCGTTCCGCAGAATCGGCAAGTTCTACCAGGAGCACGCCGGGATCATAGAGAGCCACCGGATCCCCACCCTGGACTTCCGGACCGGCAAGCCCACCCACCGCCGGTACAGCCGGGCCAAGGTCATCGACATGATCTTCTTCATCGAGGGCGACCGCTTAAACCCGTCACCGAAGCCCTGACCCCCGCGTCAGCGGGGGTCAGGGCTGCTGGCCACCCGGGTCGTGTCGATCCATACCCCGGTGGCGGTGGCGGCGACCACGCTGGCCGCGGCAGGGCGGTACAACCCGCTGCGCCGACGGGTGCACCAGGACTCCTGACATAAGGAGATCATTTATGCAGGGCTTGGGTGGGATTTGACCTTGTAGCGCAGGACGAGGTCGGTGCCGGGGTAGCGGCTTTCGGCTTGGGTGAGCTGGTCGCAGAGGGCGGCCAGGGCCTGGGTGCGCCGGGGCGCGGTGAGCGGGTCGAGCCGGATGAGCAGCTGGCCGGGGCCGGGATGGATGTCGCCGGAGACGGTGAGGGCCTCGCGGATCAGCGCGTAGGCCTCGTCGCTGGCGCGGGCGTAGTGCCCGGCCAGGGCGCGGGCCAGGAGGGTTTCGGCGTTGTAGGCGGCCATCCGGATGGCGTGGGTGATCTGCTTGACCTCGGCATCCAGGCGGACCATGTCCGGGGCGAGGGTGCCGAGCGGGACCCGGGCCGGGATGGCCGCCGCGGCCTGGTCCGCATCATCGAGCTCGCGCCAGGCATCGTCGACCGGGGCGTGCAGGGCGTTGATCACCTGGTTGGACAGGTAGGCGGCCTGGCCGGGAGCAGGGCTGCGCAGCTGGAGCAGCGCGGCATCGCGGGCCGCCTCGGCGGCGGTGACGGCCTGCTCGGCCGCCCTGATCCGGGCGGCCGCGGTCTTCCTGGCCGGGTTGGGCACCATCCGGTCTGGGTCGTCGGGCCCGGCGGCGTAGCAGTCGAGGGCGTCCAGGGCGAACCGGGTCCGGGCGTAGCGGAAGTAGTTCTCCTCCCGCCACCGCGAGCTCATCCGCCAGCACACCTCCCCAGCGGTCAGGTCGGTGCGGGAGGTCAGGGTGTGGATCTGCCGGGTGGCGCCGGCCCGCGCGGGGACCAGGCGGGTGACCTGCCGCAGCGTGACGGTCTGGCCCTTGCGCGGCCCCTCGCTGATGGCAAGCTCCACGGTCGCCTCGGCCAGGTCGTAGTCGTGGGCCCGGCCCCGGTCATCGGTGCAGCTGACGGCCGTGAACAGCTCAGCGGGCAGGTCAGGGGCCGGGCCCTTGCGCCAGGTGAGCAGGTCGAACCCGGCGGCCAGGATCTCCGCGAACAGCGCCGGGGACCAGCCGCCCCGGTCAAAGCACACCGTCACCCGCCGCCCCTGGCCCACGATCCGGCGCAGGTCCGGCAGCAGGCGGCGCAGCTCGCCAGCCAGCGAGTCCGACGGCTCCGCCACGACCATGAACACCGGATCGCCGTCCTGGCCGGTGACCCAGGTCTCCATCGTGGCGGGGGCGGGGAACTTCAGCCGCGCCACGTGGGTCTTCTGCACGGTGCGTGTCCCGTAGTAGACGCGGGCATGCCCGTCGACGTACAAAAGCCCGAGCGCGTCCGGCCGGGCCGCGGCGTGGTGGCGGGCCAGCGCCATCACCAGCCCGGCGGCCTGGCCCGCGGCGGCGAGCTCGCCGAGCTTGCGGCGGATCGTCTTGACCTCCGGCGCCCGGTCCAGGCCCAGCACCCGGCCCAGCGCCGCAGGCGGCACCCTCGTGGCGCCCTCCGCCCGCGGTTCCCCGGCCAGCGCCAGGAACACCAGCGTCAGCAGCATCGCGGTCAGCCCGTAGAACCCGTCCCTGAGCCGGCCGTAGACCTGGCGGGCCGCCGCCAGCAGGCCGGTATCCTCCAGCGCCGGCAGCGCCAGCAGCAGCCCGGCCAGCGGATACCGCGCGCCCGCCGTGAACACCGGCACGGCGCCCTCACCCAGCAAACCCCACCGGGCCAGCGCCCGCTCACCATCCCGGGACACCGGATCCGGCAACACCGCAACCACAGCGCCCGCCCGCTCATCACCGTCCCCGCCGTCCAGGCCGACGCTGGCCGCGGCGGCCGCCGCGGACCGCCCGCGGGCCGCCACCCGGCCCAGCGCGTTACGCACGCTGAACGTCGACACCCCCGTCGCCGCGGCGATCTCCGCCAGCGTCGCCCCGGCCGCGTCCAGCCCGGCGATCTGCTCCACCAGCTGCGGGGTCAGCTTCGAGGCCCCCTTCGGGCCCCGCCGCGAGGGGACCAGCCCGGCCACCCCGCCCGCCGCCAGCGCCTGATCCCACCGCCACACCGTGACCGGGTCCACCCCGAACGCCGCCGCAGCCTGCGCCTGGCCGACCGCCCGCAGCCGGACCAGCTGCACCGCGGCCAGCCGCCGGCCCGCCTCATCCCCGGCGTCCCAGGCAAAAGTGGCCAGCCCGTGCACCGACACCAGCCCGCCACCGCCGTCGCCGGTGACCAGCCCGACCCCGGGCGCGATCTCGGCAGCCCCGGCGGGCAGCAACGGCAGGGGCAGCTGGGTGAGCATCCCTGCCATCATCCACCCCATCCCGGCCGACCCTGTCACTGCATTAATTTTCTCAGGAACTAGCGCGCCGCGACCCCGCGACACGCCGCAAAACGCGGAGAAAACAGGCGATAAGTCCAGGCCAGAGCCGAACTCGGGCCCGATCACACCCTGTCAGCGAGCCGTCATGTCAGGAGCCCTG
>JASHPR010000735.1 GCA_030038015.1 Streptosporangiaceae bacterium | reverse complement strand
CCACCAGCCGACCGGCACGGCTACTCCCGCCGAGTTCAGGAACCGCTCGATCGCCTGCTCAATCCGCTCGGTGATCGGAACCCCGGGATGGTAGATCCGCTTGGACAACTCGCTGCGGGCGAGTCGCTGGCCGACCTGGCGGGTGACAGCCGCACCGCCGCCGTTCCCGCCCCCGGCACCCGCTGCCATCACCACCTGGGCGCGACCGCCGCCGGTCCCTGGCCGCCAGCGGGCGGCCGCCACACCGTCTCGAACTCGTCGCCGGTCATCTGCTGGCCGGCCGCGGCATTCTGCAGCGCGAGGTCCAGGCCCTCCTTGCGCATCCGCATGTCCAGGTAGAGCAGGACGGTCACCCCGGCGCTGATCGGGCGGGTGACCGCGCCGGCGACGATGCTGCCGGCCGCGGCGATGACCGCGCCCGCGATCGTGCTCGTCCCGGCCAGGCCGAGAACGCCGCCGGAACCCCCGGCGAGCGCCTCGAGGAAGCCGAACGGGACCTGCAGCACGAGCCCGGCAATCACGACGATGATCGCGGCCAGCAGCAGGATGCCGAGGACGCGCCAGAAGCTCCGGCCGACCAGCCCCCAGGACCGCCGGAGCGCGGCCCATGGCCGCTGGCGCTCCAGCACCACGACCGGGACAGCCAGGCTGAACATGATCGAGAGCCAGACGCTGAGGCAGAACGCCGCGATGCAGCCGAGGATCCCGACGGCGACCGCTGCCGCGGGGACGTGCAGCAGCAGCAGGGCAACGACCAGTGCCGCGACCACGGCCCAGGGAAGAAGGACCAGGACCCCGGCCGTGATGATCGCGCCGAGGATCGCTGGCAGCCGCGGCAGGCCCAGCTGCCACGCCTCGCCCATGCTCAGCTTGCGGCCGAGCACGCCGCGCCCGATGACGACGGTGAGCAGGCCGGTCAGGACGAGCTCGATGATGACGTCGAGGGCGATGATGCCCACCGTCGCCGGCGCGACCGACGGCACGTCCGATGCCAGCCTCGACAGCAGCTGGTGGGCCTGAGCGTTCGTCAGCGTCTGCCCGGGGGCCACGTTCAGCTGGCGGAAGTCGTGCCTCAGCAGGAACGAGAACGCGGTCGACGCGACGCCGTAGATGGTCAGCAGGATCACGGAGAGGCCGAGTGTGGCCGCGGGGTTCTGCCTGATCGACGTGAACGTCCCGCTGAGGATCTCGCCGACCGCCAGCGGGCGGAGCGGGATCCCGCCCGGCCCGGGCGCGGGCGGCTGCCCGTATCCGGCGTACTGGCCGTACCCGGGGTACGGGCCGTACCCGGGCGGGCCGTACCCGGGCGGGCCGTAGCCGGGGTACGGGGCGTAAGGCGGCTGCTGGCCGTGCGGCGGGGCCTGGCCGTAGGGCGGCGGGCCGTAGGGCGGGGCCTGGCCGTAGGGCGGCTGAGGCGGCGGCTGCCCGTAGGGCGGCTGAGGCGGCGGCTGGCCGTAGGGCGGCGGCTGCCCGTAGGGCGGCGGCTGCTGCCCGTGGCCCGGGTGCTGCCCCGGCGGCCCGTCCGGCTGCCCTGGCTGCCCGCCGGGCGCTTCCGATGGGGGAGTGTCGGACATCTCTCTCCTTGCCTGGCCGGCGCTTGGCCGGGCCGGGCATGCCGCCGGCGAGCAGGTCCCCCGCCGGATGCCGCCAATACTCGCACGGTTGCGGCGATGGCGCCGCAGGCGCATGGCAATCACCCATAAACCTCGCGAAACGCCTTCCCGGAACCGCGCCGGGCGGGTTCCGCCTGGCCCGCGGGCCGCCGCCGGCGCACACTCGTGGTGTGGAGGCACCCGCGCTGCGCTGGCTCGACCCGCCCGGTGGCCCGGCGATCGCGTTGCTGGACCAGACCAGGCTTCCGGCGGAGGAGGCCATTGTCACCTGCACGGATGTCCCCGGGCTGGTGGACGCGATCCGGCGCCTGGTGGTGCGGGGTGCCCCGATGCTCGGCGTGGCGGGCGCATTCGGCGTCGCCCTCGCGGCCTACCGCGGCGACGACGTCGCCGCTGCCGCCGCCTCGATCGAGAGCGCCAGGCCGACCGCGGTCAACCTGGGCTGGGGGGTCCGCCGGGCGTTCGCGGCCTATCGGCAGGCCCTCCAGGGTCAATCCCAGGATCCTGAACGGGTAGCCGCCCGCGCCGTGGTCGCCGAGGCCCGGTCGATCGCGGCGCAGGACGCGGCGGCGAGCGCGTCGATGGCGCGGCACGGCCTGGCCCTGATCCCGCCCGGTGCACGGGTGCTTACGCACTGCAACACCGGTGCCCTGGTGTCCGGCGGCGAGGGAACGGCCTTCGCCGTGATCCTTGCGGCGCACCGCGCGGGCAGGCTCGCCAAGCTCTGGATCGACGAGACGAGGCCGCTCCTGCAGGGCTCGCGGCTGACCGCGTACGAGGCGCGCCGGGCTGGCCTGCCACACGCCGTCCTGGCCGACTCGGCTGCCGCCTCGCTGCTGGCCGCCGGGGCCGTCGATATCATCCTGACCGGGGCGGACCGGATCGCGGCGGACGGCAGCGTGGCCAACAAGGTCGGCACCTACAGCCTCGCCGTGCTTGCCCGGCACCACCGGGTGCCGTTCGTGGTGGTGGCGCCGGTCTCGACCATCGACCTCGACACGCCGGACGGGGCCGGGATCGAGGTGGAGCAGCGCCCTGCCGATGAGGTCACCAGCGTGTCCGGCGTCCCGGTGGCGCCGGCCGGCACGCCGGCGTACAACCCGGCGTTCGACGTGACGCCGCCTTCGCTGATCACCGCCATCGTCACGGAACGCGGGATTGCACGGCCGCCGGCAGCAGGTACGCTGCGTGTTCTAACGGCGGGATCAGGCAAGGTTGAAGGTCCCCTTGCCGCCGCTCACGTGGAACGATGGTGGTCATGAAAGGTCGTGTGCTGGTCGTCGATGACGATGCCGCTCTCGCCGAGATGCTGGGCATCGTGCTTCGCGGCGAAGGCTTCGAGCCCACATTCGTCGCCGACGGCGACAGGGCGATGGATGCGTTCCGCGATACCCACCCGGATCTCGTGCTGCTCGACCTCATGCTGCCCGGGATGGACGGCATCGACGTGTGCCGCCAGATCCGGGCCGAGTCCGGCGTCCCGATCGTGATGCTCACCGCCAAGAGCGACACGGTCGATGTGGTGCTCGGGCTCGAGTCGGGCGCGGACGACTACATAGTGAAGCCGTTCCAGTCCAAGGTCCTGGTCGCCAGGGTCAGGGCGAGGCTGCGCCGCACCGAGGACCCGGCTCCGGAGACGCTGCAGATCGGCGACGTCGCCATCGACGTCGCCGGGCACGCCGTGACCAGGGCGGGCGAGCCGCTCAACCTCACCCCGCTGGAGTTCGACCTGCTTGTCGCGCTGGCCAGGAAGCCGCGCCAGGTGTTCACCAGGGAGGTCCTGCTGGAGCAGGTGTGGGGGTACCGGCACGCGGCGGACACCCGGCTGGTCAACGTGCACGTCCAGCGGCTGCGTGCCAAGATCGAGAAGGATCCGGAACGGCCGGAGATCGTGGTCACGGTTCGCGGCGTCGGCTACAAGGCGGGCCCAGGCTGACCCGCCTGCGCGGAGGAAGGTCATGAAGGCGGCGGCGACCCGCAGCGGCGAAGCACCCTCCTTGGGTGCGCTGGCCGCGGCGCGGCAGGCGCTGGTGCGGCTGCGCCGGCTGGCCCGCCGCGGCGGCAGCGCGCTGCAACGCAGGCTCAGGGCCGCGCACATCGTCCTGCGCGCGCGCTGGCTCCGGTCGCTGCAGCTGCGCGTGGTCACCACCACGCTGGTCATCTCGGCCGTGGTGGTCACGGTGCTCGGCTTCTTCCTGATGCAGCAGATCACCTCGGACCAGCTGAAGGCCAAGGAACTGCAGTCAGGCAACGTGGTCGAGAACGGCCTGCCCTCCGCCGAGACCGAGACCGGCGTGGACGCGCGCCCGAGCGCCAGCACCTCGCTGAACCTGATGGACACGATCGTCGGCAAGCTGGAGCCGCCGCCCGACGCCGAGAGTTCCTACGGCGTCGCGATCATGCTTGCGCCCGGCTACTCGGGTCCGCCCGTGTACCGCCTCGGGGAGACCGCCGGCGTCGTGACCGGCGAGATCCCGGACCGGCTGAGCAGCAAGGTGGAACAGCTGCAGAAGAAGGGCGAGTCCACGGTCAGCTTCACGTTCGCCAGCATGGGCTCGCCCTCCGCGCCCAACCGCATGGTGACCGGCCTTGTCTACGGCGTCCCCGTCGGCCCCTACTACCAGCTCTACTACTTCTTCCCGCTCAGCCAGGTGCAGCAGAGCCTCACCCAGATCCAGCGGACGCTCCTGCTCGCGGGCGTCGTGCTGGTGTTCCTGTTCGCGGCGATCGCCGCGCTGGTGACGCGGTGGGTGGTGACCCCTGTCCGGCACGCGGCGCGCGGGGCCCAGCGGCTGTCCACCGGCAAACTCGATGAGCGCATGCCCGTGCGCGGGGTGGACGAACTGGCGGCGCTGGCGGCGTCGTTCAACGAGATGGCGGCGAGCCTGCAGGAGAAGATGGGCGCGCTGGAGGACCTGTCCCAGGTGCAGCGCCAGTTCGTGTCCGACGTCTCGCACGAGCTGCGGACCCCGCTGACCACGATCAAGCTGGCCGCTGACGTGCTGTTCTCGGCCCGGGACCGGCTGGAGGGCGACGTCTCGCGCTCGGCGGAGGTGCTGCAGAGCCAGCTGGACCGGTTCGAGTCGCTGCTCACCGACCTGCTGGAGATCAGCAGGTACGACGCCAACGTGGCGGTTCTCGATCCGGAGCCCGTCGACATATGCGACCTCGCCCGGCAGTCCGCGGATGTGGCGCAGCAGCTGGCGGAGCGCCGCGGCGCCAAGATCGAGTTCCGGCTGCCCGCCGAGCCGTGCATCGCCGAGGCCGACCGGGTGCGGGTGGCGAGGATCCTGCGGAACCTGCTCGTCAACGCCGTCGAGCACGGCGAAGGCAGGGACGCGGTGGTGACCGTGGCCGGGGATTCCGCGGCGGTGGCGGTCGCGGTCAGGGATTACGGCATCGGGCTCGCTCCTGGAGAGGAGCGGCTGGTGTTCGACCGCTTCTGGCGCGCGGACCCGGCCCGCGCGAGGACCACGGGGGGCACCGGCCTCGGCCTGGCGATCGCGCTGGAGGACGCCAGGCTGCACGGCGGGTGGCTGGAAGCCTGGGGCGAGCTTGGCCGGGGATCGGTGTTCCGGCTCACGCTGCCGCGGAACTCTGGCGGCGAGCTGGCCGGGTCGCCACTGCCCCTCGGCCCGGACGACACGGAACTGGCTGGCGGGCCGGCCGCGGCCACCCTGGCCGGTGCGAACGGCGTCGCCGGGGCCGCCGCTGGCGGCCTCCTCGCCGACGCGCCGGGTGTCCCCGCGGGGGCCGCTGGTGT
>JASHPR010000734.1 GCA_030038015.1 Streptosporangiaceae bacterium | reverse complement strand
GTCGACGCTCGCGGTACCGCTGGCCGGGGCCGCCCGTGCTGGCGTGCCGCGGCCGCCGGTCGCGGCCTGGTGCGCGCCGACCTGCGTCGCGAAATTAGTGCGTCGCGCGGCCTCGAGCCAGCCGAGTCCCCCATCGCTGCGCGGTTCCCGGCTCCAGGCGAAGAACACCGTCATCATGACCACGAACATGAGGCCGGCTCCGCCGACCCACATGACCGCGCCGCCGACGTGTACATCGGTGATGGGGCTCGGCGCCCATGCCGGGCGCTGGTTCGCCAAACCGGGAAACGGGTTGCCGCTTTCCGAGCCGAGCACCAGCCCGGTGAAGGCGTCCACGGGCATGGCGAGGAAGAGCAAGAAGATCCGGGTCGGGTAGGAGACCCTCCACCGGATCGGCTCCCGCCCGAGCAGCGGCAGGAAATAAAGGTAGCCGGCGACCAGATAGAGGACGTGCTCGCCCTCATGCACGGCATCGTTAGAGAGCACCAGGTTCATGAAGCCGGTGAGATGGGTGCCCACGATCACGGCGACATAGAGCGCCACCGTGAACGGCGGCCAGGTGATCCAGCTCACCACGCGCGAGCGGAGCAGTTTCTTGGTCCAGGTATGCAGCGGGTTCCGGCTCGCGTGCAGCAGCAGAGTGGCGGGCTGGCCGACCACGAGCATAGGTGGCGCGACCATCAGCAGCAGCAGATGCTGCACCATGTGATCCCAGAAAAGCACGTCGTCGTAGCTGCCGATCCCGCTCTCCGTGGCGATCACGACCACGGCCAGACCGCCCAGGAACATCGCGGTCCGCCAGAGCGGCCAGGGCCGCGCCGGATGACGGCGCCGGACCCTCACCACGCCCCATAGGTAGAGCCCCCCGGCTACCACCGCGAACCCCGTCACGACCGGCGCGAACTGCCACCGGCCGACAGCCTCGATGAGGCTGAAGGGGGGCAACGCCTGGTTCGCCATACCGCTGAGACTACTAGCCCCGCTACCAGGCTAAAGCGGAGGACCCGACGCCCAGTGGAGAGGCGCGGTGCCGTGCGGGTAGCGCGGCAGGGAAAGCTAACCCTGGAGGCCAGTACTGGCACTATAGGGCATGGGTGATTTCGATTCCCCGAGCGACGCTGAGCTGGTCGCTGCCGCCCGCGCGGGGAACATGGAGGCCTTCGGTTACCTGGCGGACCGGCATCGGGACATGGTGATCGCCTTGGCCCGGCGGCTGCTCGGTACCGATGATCTAGTCGCCGACGTCACCCAGGAGGCCACAGTCGCCGCCCTGGTCAGTATGGAACGGCTACGCTCCCCCCGCCAGTTCGGCGCCTGGTATGCGGGGATCGCGCTGAACGTGGCCCGTCGCTTGCTCCGGGAGGTATCGGCCGGGCCGCTGCCCGAGGAGTACCCCGGTGTTGAGCCCGGGCCGGCGGAGCAGGCTGAAGCCGCTGAAGTGGCGCGGCGCGTACGGGAGGCGGTCGAGGCACTGGCACCGGGCCAGCGGGCGGCGGTGCTCGCCTTTTACTGGCAGGGGCTCACCCATGCCGAGTCCGCGCTGGAACTCGGGATCACCGTCGGAGCCGTTAAGGCCCGGCTGCACCAGGCTCGCGGCGCACTGGCCCCGCAGCTTGCGTCATGCATCGAACAACACAAGGAGGTACCGGCAGTGTCGGCTGCAGCAGAGTCCGCCTGGGTGGACGCAGAGGTGATCGAGGTCTGCCGGCCCGACGGACCAGATGACCCTCTTCGCCGCCCGCACGTCATCGTGCTCCAGGAGCGGAACGGCACCCGCCGAGTTCCGATATACGCGGGGTCAGCCGAGGCTATTGCCCTGGCGTGCAGCCTCGACGCTGTCGAGATGCCCCGGCCGATGACGTATCAGCTCGCCGCGAACTTGCTCGCCGCCGCCGGGTCACGGCTGGCCGAGGTGCGAATTACCCGGCTGGTGGAAGGCGTCTTCTATGCCGTGGCGGTAGTCGAGGCCCTGGGAGGGATCGTCGAGGTCGATGCACGTCCAAGTGATGCGCTCAATCTCGCGGTGGTGTGCGGCACGCCAGTCCGCGTCGATGCCGCTGTCCTCAGCAACCCGGAGGTCGACCGCCATCCCGAATGGGAGCAATACTCGGCCCGACTAGCGGAGCTGGCCGCCGAAGAGCGCCAGCGCAGGTCGGATATCCTCGCCCGCCTTGCCCGGGAGCACGAACGCCCGGCGCAGCGTGAACCCTGACGGTCCGGCCGGGGCTTTCACGGGTGCGACAGGCCGCCCGATGTGCGACCATGATGCCCTTAGCGGCTGGCATGTGGTGACAGAACCTGAGGAGTTGAGATCGTGGACGGTGCGACTGTGCCTGTGGCGGTCGTTGCCAGCCGCACGGAGGCGGAACTGATCGTCGGCCTGCTCCGCAGTCATGGCCTAAGAGCAGCCGTGTCAGCAGACGATGCCGGAGGACAGGACCCGCAGCTGCAGCTGCAGGGTGTTCGCGTGCTGGTTGCCCCCTCCGATGAAGCCTCGGCCCGTCGGCTTCTAACCGCCGCCGATGACACCATCCAGTAGGCCGGTCATCGTGTCGCGCACGCGTGGTGTGTGGGCCCCATGCAAACACAGAGGCCGCGTTATCGGTCCGGCAGGCTCCAGCCCGTGGTACTCGCAGGAGGGCATCCATTTCCGAGGGCCGCCCGTCTGACCCATGCGCTACGGTGGCGTCAGGCTGACACAGGTGCTTGGTGATCGCCATGCAGGAATACAGCAGGCAACACGTGATCGACCTGCTCAA
>JASHPR010000733.1 GCA_030038015.1 Streptosporangiaceae bacterium | reverse complement strand
TTTCGATCGTGTCGGAAGAGCGGAAATCGGCCGAACTATCCAAGCTGCTGCTGTCGCCACTGCCCGGCGGGCCGCGCCGCGGGATCGCCCTGCTCGTGGACACCGGCGTGGCCGACCAGGTGCTGCCCGAGATCCCGAAACTGCGTCTGGAGCTCGACGAGCACTTCCGGCACAAGGACGTGTACCTGCACTCGCTGACCGTCCTGGACCAGGCGATCGAGCTGGAAGCCCGGTACGGCCTGGAGCCGGACCTGGTGCTGCGGCTGGCCGCGCTGCTGCATGACATCGGCAAGCCGAAGACCCGCACCCGGCAGCCCGGCGGCAAGGTGGCGTTTCATCACCACGACGTGGTGGGCGCCAAGATGGCCAGGGCCCGGCTGACCGAACTGCGCTTCAGCAAGGAGGTCGTGGCCGACGTGTCCCGCCTGGTCGAGCTGCACCTGAGGTTTCACGGCTATGGCACGGGCGAGTGGACGGACTCGGCGGTGCGCCGCTACGTCCGGGACGCCGGGCCGCTGCTGACCAGGCTGCACGCGCTGACCAGGGCGGACTGCACGACCCGCAACGCGGCCAAGGCGCAGCGGCTGGCCCGCGCCTACGACAGCCTCGAGGAGCGGATCGCGGTGCTGGCCGAACGCGAGGAGCTGGCCAGTATCCGCCCGGACCTGGACGGCAACGAGATCATGCGGATCCTCGGCATCACGCCGGGCCCGCTCGTCGGCAAGGCGTACACGCACCTTCTCGAGCTGCGCCTGGAACACGGCCCCCTCGGCAAGGAGCGGGCCACTCAGGAGCTTCTGGCCTGGGCTGCCGAGGAGGGGCTGGGCGCCGCGGGAGAGCCCCCGGCCGCGGGCTGACGGCTGAGCAGCCAGTACCCGGCCGCGACCACGGCGTACCCGGCCGCGACCACGGCGATGACCGCCGGCGATTTGCCGTTGAGCGGCATGAAGACCACGCTGAGCAGCGCCCCGGCCGCGATCGAGACGTTGAACGTCACGTCGTAGAAAGCGAACAGCCGCCCCCGGTAGTCGTCGGCCACCTGCTCCTGGAGGATCGTGGTCGCGCAGATGGCCACGCTCTGCGAGGCCAGGTACCAGCAGAACCCGAAGGCCAGGTAGGCGATCTGGATGAAGGTCTCGCCGAGCGCGGCGGTCACCACCGCGGTGGCGGCCAGCAGCAGCGTGATGACGGTTCGCTTGCCCAGCCGCCTGGTCAGCGGCGGGACGACCAGCAGGGCGCAGGCGTAGCCGATCGCCGAAGCCGTCGCGAGCCCGACGACGTGCCCCTCGGCCCCCGGGGCGCTCGACGGGTAGAAATAGTTCCGGTACAGCAGGATCGACAGCACAGACAGGATCCCGAACAGGAACTTGCCGCCGCCGGTGGCGGCCAGCGCGGAGGCGGGGCCGCGGTTGCTCACGGCGTACCTCGCTCCCGCGCCGAGGTCGCGCATGACCGAGGCCAGCTCGGGGAGCAGCGATCCCGGCACCGGCGCTCCCGGGTCGCGTACCGGGCCGAGGAGGTCGCGGCGCATGGTGGTGGCCACCAGGCTGGCTGCGACGTAGCAGACGCCGGCCACAAGCAGGGTGATCGCGGCGCCGCGCTCGGTGTCTCCGGTTGCCGCGTTCAGCCCGAGGGCGACGATGCCCGCGATCGCGCTCACGATGCCGCCCAGGGTCGGGGACACCGAGTTGGCCATCACCAGCTCGTCCTCGGCGACCACGTGCGGCAGCGCCGCCGACAGCGAGGCCAGGAAGAACCGGTTCACGCCCAGCACGAACAGCACCGCGACGTAGAGCGCCGCCCCCCGGGTCCCGGTCGCCATGATCGCCGCGGTCGCCGCCACGAACACCGAGCGGACCAGGGCCGACAGCACCAGGATCTGGCGCCGCGACCACCGGTCGATGAACACCCCGGCAAACGGGCCGATCAGCGAGTACGGCAGGTACAGGACGGTGAACGCCGCGGCCGCCGCCGTCGGGTTCGGGAACGTGCTCGCGTTGAAGAACACGTACGTCCCGACCCCGGCGGTGACGATGCCGTCACCGGCCTGCGAGATCAGCCGGACCGAGAACAGCCTCCGGAAATTGCGCCCGGCCAGCACCGTGCGCAGGTCGGACACGAAGGCCGACCCGGCAATCCGGCGCCACGGCCTTCCCCGGCCGGAGACCGGCCAGGTGGGGCGATCCGGCGGGCGGGACACGCTTCTCAGCCTACGGCGCGGCCGCGTTGCCAGGCGAGCCCTGCGGGCACCCGGGCCCGGCCCGGCTCGCCGGGCGACCCAGGCTTGCCGGGCCAGGGGTCAGCGTTCGACCTCGCCGCGGATGAACTTGTCCACCAGGTCGCGGGCGACGTCGTCGCCGTACTGCTCGGGAGGCGACTTCATGAAATACGACGCGGCCGAGAGGATGGGGCCGCCGATCCCGCGGTCGAGGGCGATCTTCGCGGCGCGGATGGCGTCGATGATCACGCCGGCCGAGTTGGGCGAGTCCCAGACCTCAAGCCGGTATTCCAGGTTCAGCGGGACGTCGCCGAAGGCCTTGCCCTCCAGGCGGACGAACGCCAGCTTCCGGTCGTGGAGCCACGGCACGTGGTCGGACGGCCCGATGTGCACCGCGGCCCGTTCCATCTCGTGCGGGATCTGCGACGTGACCGACTGCGTCTTGGAGATCTTCTTGGACTGGAGCCTGCTCCGCTCCAGCATGTTCATGAAGTCCATGTTGCCGCCCACGTTGAGCTGGTACGTGCGCAGCAGCTCCACCCCGCGGTCCTCGAACAGCTTGGCCAGCACGCGGTGCGTGATCGTGGCGCCCACCTGCGACTTGATGTCGTCGCCGATGATCGGCACGCCGGCCTCGGTGAACTTGGCCGCCCAGGCAGGGTCGGAGGCGATGAACACCGGGAGCGCGTTGACAAAGGCCACGCCGGCGTCGAGCGCGCACTGCGCGTAGTACCTGTCGGCCTCCTCCGAGCCGACCGGCAGGTAGGAAACGAGCACGTCGGCCCTGGCGTCCCGGAGCGCCTTGGTCACGTCGGCCGGCGCCTCGTCCGACTCGGTGATGGTCTGCAGGTAGTACTCGCCCAGCCCGTCCAGGGTGGGCCCGCGCTGCACCGTGACGCCCGTCGGGGGCACGTCGCAGATCTTGATGGTGTTGTTCTCGCTGGCGACGATGGCCTCGGCCAGGTCGCGCCCGACCTTCTTGGCGTCGACGTCAAACGCGGCCACGAACTCGACGTCCCGCACGTGGTACGGCCCGAACTGGACATGCATCAGGCCAGGCACCCGGCTGCCTGAGTCGGCATCCCTGTAGTACTCCACGCCCTGGACGAGGGAACTGGCGCAGTTCCCGACTCCGACGATGGCTACCCGTACCGAACCCATTCGGATTGCTCCTTATCTCCTGCCGTGTGGACGGCAGTGTCGTGCCGCGTCAGCCGGCCGTGCCGGCTGAGCCGCTTTGCGTGTGATCCCCGGCTCGCCCTCCGGGCTCCGGGCCAGACTGTCGTTCCGAGGCGATCAGCTCGTTGAGCCAGCGGACTTCCCTTTCCACTGACTCGAGGCCGTGCCGCTGCAGTTCGAGCGTGTAGCTGTCCAGCCGCTCCCTGGTCCTGGACATCGCCGCGCGGACGCTGTCCAGCCGCTCCTCAAGCCTGCTGCGCCGGCCTTCCAGGATGCGCATCCTGATGTCGGCGCGGGTCAGGCCGAAGAACGCGAAGTGCACCCCGAACCCGTCGTCCTCCCAGGACGCCGGCCCGGCCTCGCGGAGCAGGTCCTGCAGCCGCTCCTTGCCCTCGGCGGTCAGCCGGTAGACGATCTTCGATTTCCGCCCGGCCAGCGGCTTCGCGGTGGGCCCCGCGGGGGCCTCCTCGGCAATCAGGCCCTGCCGGAGCAGTTCCTTGAGGCACGGGTACAGCGACCCATACCCGAAGGCGCGGAAGGCGCCCAGCACCGAGTTGAGCCGCTTCCGCAGCTCGTAGCCGTGCATGGGCGTCTCGTGCAGCAGCCCGAGAACGGCAAGCTCGAGAACGCCTGACCGCTGGCTGCTCATGCGCGCCCTCCTCCCTGGCCGGCCGGCCCGAACCGTGCGGTAACCTGGCACGCCACGAGGCGTGATGTGCCAGCACGATGTATCGGGCCGATACATCGATAAGATATGTCGTACCTGCAACAGGCGCAAGTCCGCGCGTCCCGGGCCCGCGGACCCGGGAAGAAGGCCAGCCCAGGACTCGGCGCGCGGCCTGTTACGTCGTAACCTGTCGACCATGAGGCGTTCGGTCGTGGACTACGGGCTCGCGCGGCGGGCCACGCTCGCGTCCGTGTTCTCAGGGCGCACCACGCTGACGGACGTCTGCGATGCGCATCCGTATCTGCTCCGGGCGGCGAAGTTCCACGGTGAGGCGACCGACAGCGCGTGCCCCATCTGCCGGAAGGCCAAGCTCACCCACGTGACCTACGTCTACGGGGACGAGCTTGGGCGCTACGAGGGACGCGTGAAGCAGGGCCGGGAGTTGGCGGAAATGGCTGCGGAATACGCGGAGTTCCAGGTTTACGTCGTCGAGGTCTGCCAGAGTTGTGCTTGGAATCATCTTGCGTCGTCCTACATCCTCGGCACAGGCGAACCGCAGACCCGGCGCAGTCGGCGCGCCCGTGCCGGTGACTGAGCGCGCGCCAGCAGGATTCACGGCCTGATTCTGCGGTCACGCGGGACGGCCTCGGTGTGACTCACGATACGTGCCGGGACAACAGGTACCACCGGGTACCTTGAGGCTCGCGACGGATCGCTACGCTCGCGGACCGCAGACCCCGACCAGCGAGGACGCGTGAGTAATCCAGATTCGCCCGGGCCGTACTGGCAGGAGCCGGTCGGCGCCGGCGAGGGTCCTTACGGCCGCGCCGGCCGCCCGGCCGCCGGCGGGAACGGCCGCCGCCCCGCCGGCACCGGTGACCCGGATGGCTACGGCCGCGCGGGCGGCAGCGGCTAC
>JASHPR010000732.1 GCA_030038015.1 Streptosporangiaceae bacterium | reverse complement strand
CGGCGGCCGCGGCGGCGGCAGGGACGACGTGGCCCAGGGCGGCGGCGCGCCGCTCGGCGACCGGGCGGCGCAGGCCATAGCGGCGTCCTTCGAGGCGGTAAGCGGCGCCATACGGGACATAACGGGGCCGGGTAGCGTACGGTGAGACCGTGCTGCAGCCGTATCGTTGCCTGGGTGAGACCTCGCGCCAGCGGGGCCGGGTGTTGAGGACCGGCGTCCGGCTTGCCGTGGACGTGGGCTCGGTGCGGCTCGGCGTGGCACGCTGCGACCGGGGCGGCCGGCTGGCCAGCCCGCTGCAGATGATCCCGCGCGGCCGCGGGGATCTGGACGCCATCGCGGCGCTCGCCGAGGCGGACGAGGCCATCGAGATCGTCGTCGGCCTCCCGGTCGGCCTGTCCGGCAGGGAGGGGCGGGCGGCCGCCGGCGCCAGGACGTTCGCCGCGGCGCTGGCCCGCCGGGTGGCGCCGGTCCCGGTTCGCCTGGTGGACGAGCGGTTCACCACGGTCCTCGCCCACGACGCGCTGCGGCACGGCGGCAGCGACTCGCGGGGCCGCCGCCCTAAGGTGGACAGCGCGGCTGCCGCGCTGCTGCTGCAGGGCGCGCTGGACGCGGAGCGCTCAACGGGCCAGCCCGCGGGGGAACTGGTCGGCGCAGCCACTGGAGGTGGTACGTGACCGGCGACAGCCAGGGCGGCTGGCCGGAGCGCCCGGCCCCGCGCCGCTCGGGCCGGCACAGCCGGGCGCCGCAGGAGTACGGCGACCCAGATCCCTCTGCCGCCCCCGACCCGTACCTGCAGCCGGGCCCGTGCCCGCAGGACCAGTACCGCCAGCCGGGTCCTCATCCGGCGCCGGATCGCCCCGCAGGCCGGGATCCGCTGACGGCGCCGGGGGGTTACCCGCGGCCGGATCCGCTGACGGCGCCGGGGGGTTACCCGCGGCCGGATCCGCTGACGGCGCCGGGGGGTTACCCGCGGCCGGATCCGCTGGCGTCCCCGGCCCGGCACCAGCCGCCTGACCCTTACGCCGGCCAGGGCCGGCGCGCCCGGATCGACCCGCTCACCGCGCCCTGGCCGTACCCGCCGCCGGGCTCCTCCGCGCCGGCAGATTCCTACGCCACCCGGCCCCCGCTCCCTCCGGCAGCCGGGGATGGCGGGGCCCGGACAGACCCCCGCGGCAGGCCGGGACGCGGGGCGGCGCCTGATGCCCTCACCGACCCGTCGGCCGGGCGGCCGGCTCCCCTGCCACCGCGGGACGATGACGGCTCCCTGCCGCCGCACGCCCGCCGCCGGGACCGCTATGACCCGCTGAGCATGCCGGGCGGCCAGAACGGCTACGGCCGGCGGGACGCTGGCGATGCGCTGACCGGGAACCGGCAGCAGAACGGCCCCCGGGCAGGAGCGCCCTACGACGGGCCCGCCGGGGACGCCAGCGGCGGCTACGGTCCTCCGGACCATGGCCAGGCCGGCGGTGACCCGTACCGGTGGCGCCCGCCACGCCAGACGCCAGAGCCCGAAGAACTCGCCCCGCTCCCCGGTTACGAGGGCGATGAGGAGCCCGCGCCGGGAGGGGACGGCTGGGACGCGAGCCAGGAGCACGACTGGGACGCCAGCCACGACGACGACAGCGCGGCCGGCCTGGCCGGGCCCGTGTCAGGCCCGGCCGGCCGGGAGTCGTGGCAGCATGAGGCGGACGAGCCGGGCGAGTGGGACGACGAGGCATCGCGAGACGGGCTCGTCCCCGGGTTCGACGACACCGGCTCGGGGCGGGGCGGGCGCGGCGGGCCCAGGCGGCGGGTCAGCCGGGTGCTTGCCCCGCTGCTCGCGGTGGTCCTGCTCGCGGTGCTCGGCGCCGGCGCTTACAAGATCTACCGGCACTTCCAGTCCCCCGACTACACCGGCCCGGGGACGGGGGAGGTCACGGTCCAAGTGCTGCCGGGCGACACGGCAACCTCCCTGGCGCCGCGGCTGGTGAAGCTCGGAGTGGTGGCCAGCGTCAACTCGTTCATCAGCGCGGCGAAGGACAGCCCGAACCCGGCCGGCCTTGAGCCAGGCTTCTTCCGCCTGCGGCACCACATGAACTCGGCCCTGGCATACCAGCTGCTGCTCAACCCGTCCGCCCGGATCCAGAGCGTGGTCACAATACCCGACGGCCTGCGGGAGACCCAGATCCTGCAGACGCTTGAGGCCAGGACCGGCACGCCGGCCAGCGCGTTCGCGGCGGCGCTGAAAGACCCGGCGGCGCTGGGGCTTCCCTCGTACGCGGGCGGCAACCCGGAAGGTTACCTCTTCCCCGCCACCTACAACTTCAGCCCGGGCACCAGCGCGCTCGCCATGCTGCAGGCCATGGTCACGCGGTTCAACCAGGAGGCGGCCAGCATCGGCCTCCCGGCCGCGGCGAAGGCGGCCCAGCTCACGGAGGGCCAGGTCATCATCGTCGCCAGCCTCCTGGAGGGCGAGGCGGGAAACCCCAAGTACTACCCGAAAGTAGCCGAGGTGATCTACAACCGGCTGAACCAGGGCATGTTCCTCGGCCTGGACAGCACGGTGAATTACGCGCTGCACCAGTTCGTGATCAGCCTCACCAACGCCCAGCTGCACGTCAACTCCCCGTACAACACGTTCATCCACACGGGGCTGCCGCCTGGCCCGATCGACAGCCCCGGCAACGCCGCGATCGAGGCCGCGCTGCACCCGGACCACGGGGACCTGCTGTACTTCGTGACCGTGAACCTGAAGACCGGGCTGACCCTGTTCACCAGCAGCCCGGCCCAGTTCCAGCAGTTCGAGAACGAATGCCAGCAGAACAACGCGTGCTGAGGCCCTCGCGGTGAAGGCGGCGGTGCTCGGCTCGCCGATCGCTCATTCCCTGTCGCCGGTGCTGCACCGGGCCGCGTACCGGGCGCTGGGCCTGACCGGCTGGACCTACGAGGCGATCGAGTGCGACGAGGCTGGCCTGCCCGGGGTGATCGGCGGCTGCGGCCAGGACTGGGCGGGCCTGTCCCTGACAATGCCGCTGAAGCGGGCGGTGCTGCCGCTGCTGGATTCGGCCGAGCCGCTCGTCGCCGACGTGGGCGCCGCCAACACGGTCATCTTCGCCGCCGGCGCCCGGCACGGGCACAACACGGACGTGCCCGGCATGATCACCGCGCTCGCGGCCGCCGGGATATCAGGATCCGGGCCGGTGCTGATTCTAGGGGCCGGCGCCACGGCCTGCTCCGCGCTCGCCGCCGTGCGCGCGCTGGGCACGGCCGATGTGACCGCGGCCGTCCGGGACCCCGAGCGAGCCTCGGACCTGCTGGCCACCGCGCGCAGGCTCGGGATGACCGTCCGGCTGGCCGACTTCGGCCGCCCGCTCCCGGCCAGGAGCTGGCACCTGCTGATCTCCACCGTTCCCGCCGGAGCCGCCGATGCGTACGCGGAGCAGATGCTCCGCGGGGATCTGGTGCCCTTTGCGGTGCTTGACGTTGTCTACCATCCCTGGCCGACCAGGCTGGCCGCGGTCGCCGAGCAGACCGGCGCCGCCCTGGTCCTCGGCTTTGAGCTGCTGCTGCACCAGGCGGCCCGGCAGGTGGAGCTGATGACCGCGCGCACCGCGCCGACGGCCGCCATGCGCCGGGCCGGCCAGGCGGAGCTGCTGCGGCGGTCCCAGGGCGGCGACCGGGCACCAGGGTGATTCCGCCTCCGGCGCCCGGTTTCCCGCCCGGGCTGGGCCCGGCGCGGCGGGCGCGGATTACAACGAGCCGCGGATGCGTTACTGTAGCTGGACGACGGGTCCGGTGCACCGCGCACCGGACGTGCAAGCGGAGGACCACCTCGGCCACCTCCCACCTGGCCAGCGGATGCTGGCGGGTACGGCCGTTCAGCCCGCAGCGGGCTGAACGGCAGACCGGAAGGCTCACGCCGCCCGGTCTGGCCGGGCGCACCGGCGCCCGCCGCACAGCGGCGGGTGGCGGGCGCTGCGCGCCGCGCTGACCGTGCATTCACGGCCGGGAAGCGGCACGTCAGGGTGGCCCCGCCTGCGTGCAGCGCGGGGCCCTTGTATGTGGGCCGCCGCGCACGTCGCCGCCCGCCGCGGGGAGGTCCCGCGGCGGCGAGAGTGACGCAGGAGGTCACATCAGCACTGAACCCCGTATCAACGAACGTATCCGCGTACCCGAAGTCCGGCTCGTCGGGCCGAACGGTGAGCAGGTCGGCATAGTCGCGATCAACGATGCGCTCCGGCTGGCCCAGGAAGCAGACCTCGACCTGGTCGAGGTTGCGCCGACGGCACGCCCGCCGGTCTGCAAGCTGATGGACTACGGCAAGTTCAAGTACGAGTCGGCGCTCAAGGCCAGAGAGTCCAGGAAGCACCAGACCCAGACCGTCATCAAGGAGATCAAGCTCCGGCCGAAGATCGACCCGCATGACTACGGAACCAAGAAGGGCCACGTCGAGCGGTTCCTGCGGCAGGGAGACAAGGTCAAGGTGACCATCATGTTCCGCGGGCGCGAGCAGTCCAGGCCAGACCTGGGGCTCCGGCTGCTGCAGCGGCTGGCCGGCGACGTCGAGGAACTCGGGTTCGTCGAGGCCCAGCCGAAGCAGGACGGCCGCAACATGATCATGGTGATCGGGCCGCACAAGCGGAAGCCGGACACCAGGGCCGACCGTGGCCCGGGCAGGCCGGCGTCCCGCCCGTCAGCCCCCTCCGGTCCTGCCGGGCGCCCGGTGCCGTCACCGCGCGGGCCGAGGCCGGCCGCGCAGGAGCAGCCGGTGGCCGCTGCCGGATCCGCGGACCACGGCGCAGCCGACGCGCCGACGGCCACCTGACACCGGGAGGCCGGCAGCCAGCCGCGTGCCGGAGGCACGCAGGCGCAGCAGACGTGGTGCCCGCGGGCACCTGGGCAAGACGGTGCCCTGGGCACCTGGGCAACGGTGTTCCGGCACTCAGGTGACGGGTGCCGGTGAAAGAGGGTGCCGCTGGCACGCCACGCAAGGCGGGCCGGCGGCACGTCAGAGAACGGAGACGACGGCGACATGCCAAAGATGAAGACGCACAGCGGTGCCGGCAAGCGCTTCCGGCTCACCGGTACCGGCAAGGTCATGCGCCGCCGGGCAAACCGCGCACACTACCTCGAGCACAAGCCGAGCACGCGAACCCGCCGCCTGAAGGGTGAGGTGACGCTCGCGCCGCCGGACGCCAAGAAGGTCAAGAGACTGCTGGGCAAGTGACCCAGCCCGCTTAAGGGAGGCGAAGAAATGGCACGCGTGAAGCGGGCGGTGAACGCCCACAAGAAGCGCCGCGTCGTCCTCGAGCGGGCGAGTGGCTACCGCGGCCAGCGGTCCCGCCTGTACCGCAAGGCCAAGGAGCAGGCGCTCCACTCGATGACGTACGCCTACCGCGACCGCAAGGACCGCAAGGGCGTGTTCCGGCGGCTGTGGATCCAGCGCATCAACGCCGCGGCCCGGGCCGACGGCATGACCTACAACCGGTTCATCCAGGGCCTGAAGATCGCGGGCGTGGACGTCGACCGCCGGATGCTCGCCGAGCTCGCGGTGGCCGATCCGCCCGCGTTCACCGCGCTGGTCGAGGTCGCCAGGAACGCGCTGCCGGCCAACGTCAACGAGGCGTCAGGCACGGCGGCCGCCTGAGCGGTGGCGCGGTGGCGGGCGGCGTGACCGTCAGCAGCGAGATCAGCAGCATCCGCTCGCCCCGGGTCAAGGCCGCGCGGCAGCTGGCCAGGCGCTCGTTCCGGCAGCGGACCCGGCTGTTCCTCGCCGAGGGGCCGCAGGCGGTGCGCGAGGCGCTGGCGCTGCAGAGCCGGGGCGTGGTCACCGAGCTGTTCGTGACCGGCGCGGCCTGGTCGCGGCACGACGACCTGGTCACCGAGGCCGCCGGGCACGGGGTGCCGGTACACGCCGTCAGCGGCGAGGTGATGGCGGAGCTCGCGCAGACGGTCACCCCGCAGGGCGTGCTCGCCGTGTGCCGGTTTGTCGACGTCCCGCTGCAGCGGCTGACCGAGGCGGCGCCGCGGCTGGCGGTGCTGCTGGCGAACGTGCGCGACCCGGGGAACGCCGGGACCGTGCTGCGCACCGCCGACGCGGCGGGCGCCGACGGCGTGATCTTCTCCGATGCCTCGGTGGACCCGTACAACAGCAAGTCCGTGCGCGCCTCCGCCGGCAGCCTGTTTCATCTGCCGGTCGTGGCCGGCTGCCCGCTCCGGGAGGCAGTGGCGGCGCTGCGCGGCGCCGGGCTGCAGGTCCTGGCCGCGGATGGCGGCGCAGAGAGCAAGCTCGACGAGCCAGGGCCGGGCAGCTCGCTCGCGCGCCCCACGGCGTGGCTGTTCGGCAACGAGGCCTGGGGGCTCCCGCGCGACCTGCTGGCCCTGGCGGACCGGGCCATCGCCGTCCCCATCTACGGCCGGGCGGAGAGCCTGAACCTGGCCGCGGCCGCCGCGGTCTGCCTGTACACGTCCGCCCGGGCGCTGCGCAGCTGACGGCCGCGGGCGGGAAGCTGCGCGACACCGGGGCGATCCCTGCAACCGTTAGCATTCTCAGGGCATTGCGGGGTGCCGCATTGCATTCCGGACGCGCTAAAGTCTGTTCTGGTCACGTTGCGTCATGAGTAACCTGGTCGGCGTTACCAGCAGCCCACGGCGCGGCGCTGCTGGCCCGCGGGTGCCCCGGCCCCGGGTAGCGGCAGAGATCGCATCCGGGGACGGTTGCCGGCCGGAACGGGCCGGGTGGAGGCGGCGTCGAGTGGACAGAACCAGGCCAGGGCGCAGCGCCGCGGCGGTGAGCCGCGCTCCCGCGGCAGCTTCCAGCGCTCCCGGCCCAGCGGACGATCCCCCCGGCGGGCTCGTCTGCGCCGACGACCTGCCCGACGGCCTGGTGATCGCGGATCACGCGGGCCGGGTCACCGTCTTCAACCGGGCCGCCGCGCGGCTCACCGGCATCGCGGCGGAATCCGCGCTCGGCAGAGACGTCCGCGACGTGCTCCCGCTGCGGGATGCCGACGACCGGTGCTGGTGGGCGCAGACCCAGCCCTACGACGGCCTGTGCACGAGGACCAGGCACCCCGAGCGGTCGCTGTACCTGCCCGGCGGCACCGAGCTGCTGGTCAGCATGGGTTACGTGCGCAACTGGGGAGGCAACGGCGGGTGGCAGCACCGGCCGGGCGCCGTCCAGCGCCTGGCGATCACCCTGCGCGGCATGCAGCAGCGGGAGCGGGCCGAGCGCAGCAGGGCCGACCTCGTCTCCACCGTCGCTCATGAGCTTCGCTCGCCGCTGACCAGCGTCAAGGGCTTCACCGCCACGCTGCTGAACAAGTGGCCGCGGTTCACCGATGACCAGAAGCTGGTGATGCTGGAGACGGTCAACGCGGACGCGGACCGGGTCACCCGGCTGATCACCGAGCTGCTCGACGTGTCCAGGATCGAGTCCGGCCGCATCGAGGTGCACCGCGAGCTCGTGGACATCCCCGAGCAGGCCAGGAAGGTCATCGCCGGCCGGGTGGCGGCCGGGGACCCGGAGGACAGGTTCCGGCTGGAGGCTTCCCCGGGGCTGCCGGAGACCTGGCTGGACGCCGACAAGATCTTCCAGATCCTGGCGAACCTCATCGAGAACGCGGTCAGGCACGGGGCTGGTACGGTAACCATCATGGTCGAGCCGACCGGGACCGAGGACGCTCCTGGCGTGGCTGTTTCCGTCCGCGACCAGGGGCAGGGCATCGCGCCCGAGCTCGCGCCGCGCGTGTTCCGCCAGTTCTGGCGGGTCAAGCGGCGTGGCGGCGCGGGCCTTGGCCTGTTCATCGTGAAGGGCCTGGTCGAGGCGCACGGCGGCACGATCGCCGTGCACCAGGCGCCGGGTGGCGGGGCCGAGTTCCGATTTATCATGCCCGCCGGAACGCCCGAATTCGGCTGACCGGCGGGCCGCAGCGGATAGCCCACGCAGCGGGCGGCCTGGGGCCACCCAGGCGGTGGCCCGCGCCCGGCGTGGGGACCGCGCCCCGGCTACTCGTTCCGTCAACTACCGGTGATCGCAGGAGAGCAGCAAGGCTATGTCCGCACCGAATAAGAGCTATGACCCCGTGGAGGTGGCCACGCTGTCACCGGACGAGGTACAACGCATGGTCGACGACGCGCTCGCCGCCGTGGCCGCCGCCTCGGACCTGGACGAGCTGAAGGCGGTCAGGCTCGCCCACGCGGGTGACCGGGCGCCGATCGCGCTGGCCAACGCCGAGATCGGGGCGCTGCCGCCGGCCGCACGGGCCGAGGCGGGCAAGCGGATCGGCGCTGCCCGCGCCGCCGTCAGGACCGCCCTGGCCCAGCGGCAGGACGAACTGGAGACAGAACGTGACGCGCGGGTGCTGGTCGAGGAGGCCGCCGACGTCACGCTCCCGTGGGACCGGCTGCCGGCCGGCGCCAGGCACCCGGTCACCACGGTGGCCGAGCGGCTCACCGACGTGTTCGTGGCCATGGGCTACGAGGTCGCGGAGGGGCCCGAGGTCGAGGACGAGTGGTACAACTTCGACGCGCTGAACTTCCCGCCCGACCACCCGGCGCGGGAGCAGTACGACACGATTTTCGTGGCCGGGCCGGACGGCACGGCCCACTCGGGCGTGGTGCTGCGCACCCACACCTCGCCGGTGCAGATCCGGGCGATGCTGAGCAGGCCGCTGCCCCTGTACGTGGTCAGCCCGGGCAAGTGCTTCCGCACCGACACCCTGGACGCCACGCACAGCCCGGTGTTCCACCAGATCGAGGGCCTGGCCGTGGATGAGGGCCTGACCATGGCCGACCTGCGCGGCGCGATCGGCGCGTTCGTCGAGGCGATGTTCGGCGCGGGGCTGCGGACCAGGCTGCGGCCTGACTTCTTCCCGTTCACCGAGCCGTCCGCCGACGTCTCGATGGAGTGCCACGTGTGCCGCGGCGCGTCCACCCGGCCCGGCGCCGAGCCGTGCCGGGTGTGCAGATCGCAGGGCTGGATCGAGATCGCCGGCGCGGGCATGGTCAACCCGAGGGTGCTGGTCGCCTGCGGGATCGACCCCGACAGGTACAGCGGGTTCGCGTTCGGGCTCGGCATCGAGCGCACGCTGATGATCCGGCACGGGGTCACCGACATCCGGGACACCGTCGACGGCGACGTCCGGTTCAGCCGGGCGTTCGGGATGGAGGCGTGATGCGGGTCCCGCTGTCGTGGCTGCTCGAGTACGCGTCCATCGAGGAGCCCGCCGACCCGGCCGAGGTGGCGCGGCGGCTCACCGCGGCCGGCCTGGAGGTGGAGGCCACCGTGCCGGTCGGCCAGGACATCGACGGCGTGATCGTGGCCGAGGTGGCCGCGATCGAGGAGCTGGCCGAGTTCAGGAAGCCCATCCGGTACTGCCGGGTGAACACCGGGTCCGGCGAGCAGCACGTGATCTGCGGCGCGGTGAACTTCGCCGTCGGCGACCGGGTGCCGCTGGCCGTGCCGGGCTCGGTGCTGGCCGGCGGCGTGGAGATCGGCGCGCGCAACGCCTACGGGCGGCTGTCCGAGGGGATGATCTGCTCGGCGGCCGAGCTCGGCATCGGGGACGATCACTCGGGGATCCTGGTGCTGCCCCCACCCACCTCCCCTGCCCCCTTCGATGCGCCGCTCGGCGCGGATTTCGCCGCCTACGCCGGGCTGCGCGATCACGTGCTGGACATCAACGTGACCCCGGACAAGGGCTATGCCCTGTCGATCCGGGGGGTGGCGCGCGAGCTGGCGATCGCGTTCGGCGCCGCGTTCACCGACCCCGCGGACGCCGGCCTGCCGGACGACGTGGACCGGGTCTCGGCCCAGGTGTACCCGGCCAGCATCGAGGACCCGACCGCGTGCGACAGGTTCGTGCTGCGCGAGGTCCGCGGCGCCGAGGTCACGCGGCCCACGCCGCTGTGGATGCGGATCCGGCTCGCGCATGCCGGGATGCGCAGCGTGTCGCTGGCCGTGGACATCACCAACTACCTGATGCTCGAGCTGGGCCAGCCGCTGCACGCGTTCGACCGGGCCAGGCTGCACGGGCCGGTCGTGGTCCGCCGGGCCCGGCCAGGCGAGCGGCTGGAGACCCTCGACCACGTGACCCGCGAGCTCGACCCCGAGGACATCCTTATCACCGACGCCTCGGGCCCGATCTCGATGGCCGGGACAATGGGCGGCCTGGCCACCGAGGTCAGCGAGGACACCCGCGACCTGGTGATCGAGGCGGCGCACTTCTCGGCGCGGGGCACCGCCAGGATGAGCCGCCGGCACCGGCTGTTCTCCGAGGCGTCGGCCCGGTTCGAGCGGGGCGTGGACCGGGAGCTGCCGCTGCGCGCGTCGGCCAAGGCCGCCTCGCTGCTGGCCGCGCTGGCGGGCGGGAGCGCCGTGCCGGGGTGCACTCACGCGTCCGTTGCTGTGCCGCCGGTCTCGGTGGCCATGGCCGCCGACCACCCGGACAAGGTGGCCGGGGTGGCCTACGGCCGGGACACCGTGGCCCGCAGGCTGCGCCAGGTCGGCTGCGAGGTCTCCGACGGCCAGGACCAGGCCGGCGCCGCGCAGCTCGTGGTCTGGCCGCCGTCCTGGCGCCCGGACCTCACCGACCCTAACGACCTGGCCGAAGAGGTCATCAGGCTCGAGGGGTACGAGAACATCCCGGTGCGGATGCCGCGCGCGCCGGCCGGGCGGGGCCTCACCCCGCAGCAGCGGCTGCGCCGCACCGTCGGCCGTGCCCTGGCCGGGGCCGGGTACGTGGAGGTGATCAGCAGCCCGTTCGGCTCGGCCGCCGACGCCGACCGGATGCAGCTGCGGCTCGACGACCCGCGCCGCAGGGCGCCCCGCCTGGTCAACCCGATCAGCGCCGAGGAGCCGCTGCTGCGCACGACGCTCCTCCCCGGCCTGCTGCGGGTGCTGAACCGCAACATCGGGCGCGGCTTCGCCGACGTGGCGCTGTTCGAGCTCGGCCTGGTGTTCCGCAGCGGGCCGGACGGGCAGCCCGTCGCGCCGGTCCCGCCGGTGGACCGCGCGCCCACCGGGGCCGAGCAGGCCGCGCTGCAGGCCGCGCTGCCGGACCAGCCGCTGCACCTGGCGGTGGTGCTGGCGGGCAACCGTGAGCAGTCCGGCTGGTGGGGCCCTGGCCGCGCCGCGTGCTTCGAGGACGCGATCGAGGCGGCCCGCCAGGTGACCGGCGTGAGCAAGGTGCCGCTGCGCGTCCGGGCCGGCACCTGCGAGCCCTGGCATCCGGGCCGGTGCGCCGCCCTGTACGTGGGCACGGAGGACGGTGCGGTGGAGCTTGCCGGGCACGCCGGCGAGCTGCACCCGCGGGTCATCCAGGCGTTCGGCCTGCCGCCGCGGACGTGCGCGGCCGAGCTCAGCATGTCGGTCGTCGAGGCCATGGCCGTGGCCCGCGGCCCGGTGCAGGCCCCGCGGGTGTCCGGCTACCCGGTGGCCACGCAGGACGTGGCGCTGGTGGTGCCCGCGGCGGTGCCGGCCGCCGATGTCCAGGAGGCGCTCGCGGCCGGCTCTGGACCGCTGCTGGAAGACGTGCGGCTGTTCGACGTCTACACCGGCGAGCAGGCGGGCGAGGGCAGCAAGTCGCTGGCCTACACGCTGCGGTTCCGGGCGCCGGACCGCACGCTGACCGCCGAGGAGGTGACGGCCGCGAGGGACGATGCGGTCGCCGAGGCGGCCAGGCGCACCGGAGCGGTGCTGCGCGGCGGTTCCTGAGCGGCCCGGTGCCCTCCGGCGGCCTCAGGACGCCAGGAACTCACCGACCAGGGCCAGGAACTCGGCGGGCTGCTCCAGGTGCGGTGAGTGCCCGCAGCCGGCCAGCACGTGCTCGGTGTACCGGCCGCCGGCCTCGCGGTAGCCGTCCAGGACGTCGCGCATCTGGCCGACCATGGGCTGCGGCGGGTAGACGTCAGCGCCTGGCCAGCCGGGGACCGCGCCCACCTGCCCGAGGTAGCCCGGGTCGACCAGGGAGGTGTCGGACACGATCTGGTCGCTGTCGCCGCGGATCCACAGGACGGGCGGCTGGCCGGCGACCTTCGCGAAACCGGACACGTCAAAGAACCGGGGCGAGATCGCGTTGTTGACGCCCCGCTCGCCCGGCGCCGTGCCGGGCCAGTTCGGCGACGTGACGGCGTCGCCGGGGTAGAAGTCGTCGCCGATGGCCATCTGCAGCATCGCGTCGACAAGCTCGTCTTCGAGCTCGGGGGGAAGCTGGAACGGCGGCTTGCCGTAGAGGGTGGTCAGCACGTTGCGCGGCGAGGCCGGGTCGCTGGTGCCGCGGTCGCCCTCGGCGATCCGCCGCACCAGCTCGGGGCTTGCGGTGCCGCCCCCGGAGCCGGCGAAGTCCGGCCAGCAGGGCGTGCCAGCCAGGTCACGGGTGCCGCCGAAGCCGTACGGCGACATCGGGCTCTCCAGCACGATCGAGGCCACCGTCCCCGGGTGGTCGATCGCGTACTGCAGCGCGACCCCGCCGCCCAGCGACCAGCCGAGCAGGTGCACCCGCTGGCCAGCGGGCACCAGGCCGCTCTCGGTGAGCAGCGCGTGCAGGTCGTCGGCGAAATCGCGGACGCCACGGCGCGCGTCGACACCGGCAGCCTCGGACAGCCCGAACCCGCGCAGGTCGGGAGCCAGGCAGCGGTACCGCCGCTCCGCCAGGGCGCTCATGGACCTGGCGAAGAACCGGGCGGACGACACGTTGCCGTGCACCAGCACGAGAATTGGCGAGCCGGCCGGGCCCGCCGTGAGCACGTGCGTGCGCAGGCGGGACGTTGGCACGTCGATGTGGCGAACCGCTACCGGAGCGCTGGTCATGGAGCTTTCTCCCGTAATCAGGCGGGCGCCGGGAGGATGGCGAGGATCTCGTCACCGCCCTGGACGCACTTGGACGCCTGCCCCGTCTTCAGCACAACCGGCGTGGTGAATCCCTGGCAGATCCAGCCCTGCACGCGAACTGGGGCACCGCCGCCGGTGCCGGGCACCTCGCCGGACAGGATCGCCTTGGCGTAATCGCGCTCCACCGCCAGGGCGGTGGAGCAGGACACCTGGCCACGGGCGATCTGGATATTCACCGGGACGTTCGCCGCCGTCCGCGTGGTGCCGCACGCGGTCATGCTCGTGCCCTGCGGCTTCGCCGCGGCGCCGCCCGGCGTTGAGGCATGCGACCCGCAGCCGCTGACGGCGATCAGCAGCGCCGCCGCGAGCGCGACGCCGCAGGCGGGTGCGATCAGCCGCTCGCTGGCTGGTGCCAGGGGCCGGCGGACGCGCATGACCCTCTCCTCTCTGCGACCCTCATCATGCCCGCAGTCGTGGCCGGTTCCCAAGCCGGCTCCCCGATTTGTTAGACGCGCCAGGCCCGCCCTCCGATCCCTGAGATGTGCGCATCCGGAGCCGCACCCGGCCGGGGCGCCCTGCAACGATGCTGGAGCGCTGACAACGATGTCGTGGAGTCCGCGCTGTTCATAGAGGAACAGCGCGGAGTCCACCACCTCATTGAGAGCGGCTGGGACGGCGGGGAACGGCTGGCGGGGCGATGGGCTGGTTGCATAATCAGTCAGTGGACTGCATAATAATTCTCCAGGCGGGACCGGCGCAGCGGGCAGAGGGCGGAGGCGCAGATGGGCGCACGGGTGGCGGTGGCAGGCGCGAGCGGGTACGCCGGCGGCGAACTGCTCCGTCTGCTGGCCGGGCACCCGGACCTCGAGCTGGGCCCGGTGACCGCGCAGAGCAGCGCCGGGCGCCGCATCACCGATGTGCATCCGAACCTCGCCGGCCTGCCGTCACTGGGCGGGCGGAGCTTCGACGCCGCGGAGACGCTCGCCGCCTCCGGCTGCGACCTGGCCTTCCTCGCGCTGCCCGCCGGGGAGTCGGCGCCGCTGGCCGCGGGCCTCGGCTCCGGCATCCGCCTCGTCGACCTGGGCCCCGACTTCCGGCTGGCCGATGCGGGCGCCTGGGCCAGGCACTACCAGGGCCCGCACGCCGGGCGCTGGACCACCGGGCTGCCGGAGCTGCCAGGGGCGCGGGAGAACATCCGGGCAGCCACCCGCGTCGCCGTGCCCGGCTGCTACGCGACGGCCGCCATCATCGCGCTCGCGCCGCTGCTGGCGGCCGGCCTGATCGAGCCGGCGGACATCGTGATCGTGGCCGCGTCGGGCACCTCGGGCGCCGGCCGCTCGCCCCGCGCCGACCTCCTGGCCAGCGAGGTGATGGGCGCGGTGTCGGCCTACCAGGCAGGTGGGACGCACCGGCACACCCCCGAGATCGAGCAGGCGCTCGGCGAGGCCGCCGGCCAGGCCGGCGTGACCGTCAGCTTCACCCCGGTCCTGGCCCCCATGCCCCGCGGCATCCTCGCCACCTGCACGGCGCGGCTGGCCGGCAGCCCGGCCACCGCTCAGGTCCGGCAGGCGCTGGGCGGCGCCTACGCGGACGGGCCGTTCGTCTGCCTGCTGCCCGACGGCCGCTGGCCGACCACGGCGGCGGTCGCCGGCTCCAACGGGGTGCACCTGCAGGCGGCGGCCGACGCCAGGACCGGCCGGGCCACCGTGGTCGCGGCCATCGACAACCTCGGCAAGGGGGCCGCCGGGCAGGCGATCCAGAACGCCAACCTCATGCTCGGCCTGGCGGAGACGGCCGGCCTGACCGCCATCGGGGTCTCCCCGTGAGGCATCCTCCGCCGGCCTTGCCCGGCCCGCCTGCAGCGCGCCTCCCACTGGCCCTCTGGCGCGCCTCCGGCACAACCGGCGACGTGCTCGCCGGCGCGCCTCCGGCGCCGCGACGCGCCGCGAGGGAGGCCATGGAATGAGCGTCACTTCGGCGGCTGGGTTCCGTGCGGCGGGCGTCGCCGCGGGGATCAAGGAGTCCGGGCAGCGGGACCTGGCGGTCGTGGTCAACGACGGCCCCTCGGACGCGGCGGCCGGGGTGTTCACGTCGAACCGGGTCAAGGCCGCGCCGGTGCTGTGGACCGAGCAGGTGATCAAGGGCGGCCGGGTGCGCGCGGTCGTGCTCAACTCGGGCGGCGCGAACGCCTGCACCGGGCCCGACGGGTTCGCCGACACCCACCACACAGCCGAGCGGCTGGCCAAGGCGCTGTCGGTGTCCGCCGGGGAGGTGGCGGTCTGCTCAACCGGCCTGATCGGCGAGCGGCTGCCCATGGACCGGCTGCTGCCGGGCGTGGACGCCGCGGCGGACGCCGCCTCCGCCGACGGCGGCGCGGCGGCCGCCGACGCGGTCAGGACCACGGACACGGTGCCCAAGACGTGCCGCGTCGCCGGGCCCGGCTACGCCATCGGCGGCATGGCCAAGGGGGCCGCGATGCTCGCCCCGGCGCTCGCGACCATGCTGGTGGTGCTCACCACCGACGCCGACCTGCCCGCCGCTGACCTCGACACCGCGCTGCGGAAGGCCACCGCGGCCACGTTCGACCGGCTCGACACCGACGGCTGCATGTCGACCAACGACACGGTGCTCCTGCTGGCCAGCGGCGCATCCGGGACCAGGCCGGATCCGGAGGGGTTCGCCGCGCTGCTCACCCAGGGCTGCGCGGACCTGGCCCGCCAGATGCAGCTCGACGCCGAGGGAGCGGGCAAGGCGATCGACATCGAGGTCACCGGCGCGGCCAGCGAGCACGACGCGGTGACCGCCGGGCGCGCTGTCGCCCGGTGCAACCTGCTCAAGTGCGCGATAGCCGGCGAGGACCCGAACTGGGGACGGGTGCTCGCCGCGGTGGGGACCACGGACGCCGCCTTCGAGCCCGGCCGGCTCAACGTGGCGATCAACGGGGTCTGGGTCTGCCGGGACGGGTGCGCGGCCGAGGACAGGTCCCGGGTCGACCTGCGGCCGCGGGACGTGCGGATCACCGTCGACCTGTCCGCCGGGCCGCACTCGGCCACGATCCGCACCACCGACCTGACCGAGGCCTACGTGCACGAGAACTCGGCGTACTCCACGTGAGCGCGATGACGGGCGGCCAGGCGCGGCAGGAAGGCGCCGCCGCCAGGGCCGCGGCGCTGGCGAAGGCGGCGACGCTGATCGAGGCGCTGCCCTGGCTTGAGCGCTTCCACGGGGAGACCGTCGTGATCAAGTTCGGCGGGCATGCCATGGCCGACGAGGCGCTGTGCGCCGCGTTCGCCGAGGACGTCGTGTTCCTGCGGTACGCCGGGCTGCGCCCGGTGGTGGTGCACGGCGGGGGGCCGCAGATCAGCGAGCACCTCGGCAGGCTGGGCATCGAGAGCACGTTCGCCGCCGGCCTGCGGGTGACCACGCCGGAGGCCATGGACGTGGTCAGGATGGTCCTCACCGGCCAGGTGAACCGCCAGGTGGTCGGCCTGATCAACCGGCACGGGCCGTTCGCCGTGGGGATGTCCGGCGAGGACGCGAACCTGCTCACCGCCACCCGCGCGTACGCCACGGTCGACGGCGCCACGGTCGACCTCGGCCAGGTGGGCGAGATCGCCGCCGTGGACCCGGGGGCGGTCAGGGCGCTGATCGCCGACGGCCGGATCCCGGTCATCTCCAGCGTGGCCAGGGGCGCGGCCGGCGAGGTCTACAACGTGAACGCGGACACCGCGGCCGCCGCGGTCGCGGTCGCGCTCGGGGCTGCGAAGCTGGTGCTGCTGACCGACGTGGCCGGCCTGTACGCCGACTGGCCCGGCGACGGCGCGGGCGATGCCGCCCGGCCGGATGCGGCGGGCGCGGAGCGGCCCGGCGCCGTGGTCAGCCAGCTGGACGCGGCCGAGCTGGCCGCGCTGCTGCCCGGGCTGGACGGGGGGATGATCCCCAAGATGGAAGCCTGCCTGACCGCCGTCCGCGGCGGCGTGCCGCGCGCGCACGTGCTCGACGGGCGGCTGCCGCACGCGATCCTGCTCGAGATATTCACCGACTCGGGGATAGGCACCATGGTCCTGCCCGAGGGAGCCACGACGTGACCGGGAGGCCCGGGTGACCGCAACGCAGGAACTGCAGGACCGGTACGCCGCCGCGGTCATGATGACCTACGGCATGCCGCCGGTCGCGCTGGCGCGCGGCAGCGGCTGCGTGGTCTGGGACGTGGACGGCAACAGCTACCTGGACCTGGTCGCCGGCATCGCGGTCAGCGCGCTGGGTCACGCGCACCCCGCGATCGTCGCGGCCGTGTCCGGGCAGGCCGGGCGGCTGGCGCACATCTCCAACCTCTACCTGCACGAGCCGCAGGTCCGGCTCGCCGAGCGGCTCATCGGGCTGCTCGGCGCCGACGGGCGGGTGTTCTTCACCAACTCGGGCGCCGAGGCCAACGAGGCGGCGATCAAGCTGGTGCGGCGGCGGCAGGGCGCGGCGCGGCCGGTGTTCGTGGCTGCCGAGCACTCGTTCCACGGCCGGACCATGGGCGCGCTGGCCCTGACCGGCAAGAGCTCGATCAGGGATCCGTTCGCCCCGTTCGGGCTCGACGTCCGGTTCGTGCCCTACGGCGACGCCGGCGCCCTGCGCGCGGCGGTGCGCGAGGACTGCGCCGCCGTCTTCCTCGAGCCGTGCCAGGGCGAGGCCGGCGTGGTGCCCGCCCCGGACGGCTACCTGAGCGCCGCGCGCGCCGCCTGCGACGGCGCCGGGGCGCTGCTCGTGATCGACGAGGTGCAAAGCGGCATCGGGCGCACCGGCGCCTGGTTCGCGCACCAGCGCGAGGGCGTCGTCCCCGATGTGGTCACCCTGGCCAAGGGGCTCGGCGGCGGGCTGCCGGTCGGCGCCTGCATCGGCATCGGCGCGTGCGGCTCCGCGCTGGGCAAGGGCGACCACGGCAGCACGTTCGCCGGCAACCCGATCGCCTGCGCGGCGGCACTCGCCGTGCTGGACACGATCGAGCGCGACGGGCTGCTGGGCAACGCCACCGAGGTGGGGGAGCGGATGGCGGCCGCCGTCCTGGCGATCGAGCACCCGCTCGTCACCGGGGTGCGCGGCAGCGGGCTCTGGCGCGCGATCACGCTCGCCGCCCCGGCGGCTGCCGCGGTGGAGGCTTCGGCGCGGCATTCCGGGTTCCTGGTCAACGCGGTCCAGCCGGACGCGATCCGGCTCGCCCCCCCGCTGATCCTCAGCGCCGCCGAGGCCGACTCGTTCACCGCCGAGCTGCCGTCGATCCTGTCGTCGGCCAGCGTGCCCGCCGGGCAGGGAGCCTGATGCCGGGGCCGGCCCTGCGGCACTTCCTCCGCGACGACGACCTGTCGGCTGCCGAGCAGGCCGAGGTGCTCGACCTGGCCGACGCGATGAAGGCGGACAGGTTCTGCTCCCGGCCGCTGGAGGGCCCGCGCTCGGTGGCCGTGCTGTTCGACAAGCCGTCGCTGCGGACCCGGGTGTCGTTCGCCGTCGGCATCGCCGAGCTCGGCGGCCAGCCGCTGATCATCGACGGGCAGGCGACGCACTTCGGCAGGGGCGAGACCGTCGAGGACGCCACCCGCGTGCTCGGCAGGCAGGTCGCGGCGATCGTGTGGCGGACGTTCGGCCAGGAGCGGGTCCAGGCCATGGCGGCGGTCAGCCCCGTTCCGGTGATCAACGCGCTCACCGGCGCGTTCCACCCCTGCCAGGTGCTCGCGGACCTGCAGACGATCCGGGCTGCCCGGGGCGGGCTCGCCGGGCTCGTCCTGGCCTTCCTGGGCGACGGGTCGGGCAACATGGCGCACTCCTACCTGCTCGGCGGGGCGACGGCGGGGATGCAGGTGCGGATCGGGGCGCCGGCGGGGTACCAGCCCGACCCTGGCGTCCTGGCCGCCGCGGCGCGGATCGCCGGGCAGACGGGCGGCGGCGTGGAGGTGCTTGCCGACCCGAAGGCGGCCTGCCACGGCGCGGACGTCCTCGCCACCGACGTCTGGACCTCGATGGGCCAGGAGGGCGAGGAGGCACGGCGGCTGGCCGCGCTCGGCCCGTACCGCCTGGACGAGGCGAAGCTGGACCTCGCCGGGCCCGGCGCGCTGGTGCTGCACTGCCTTCCCGCGCACCGCGGCCAGGAGATCACCGACGCGGTGCTCGACGGCCCGGCCAGCGCCGTCTGGGACGAGGCGGAAAACCGGCTGCACGCGCAGAAGGCGCTGCTGGCCTGGCTGCTGGAGCGAGCCGGGTGAGACACCCTCTGCCGACCTCGCCCGGCTCGCCCGCAGCGCCGCAGCCGCCGGG
>JASHPR010000731.1 GCA_030038015.1 Streptosporangiaceae bacterium | reverse complement strand
CGGTGTACGACGGCGACCGGCCCGACTACCTCCGGCGGGCCTTCCGCAGCGCGGTGGACGACCAGACGGTACGGCCGGACCAGGTGGTCATCGTCAGGGACGGTCCCGTGCGCGAGGAGCTGGCGGCCTGCCTGGAAGAACTCGGCCGGGAGAGCCCGATCCCGGTCACGTTCGTGCCGCTGCCGCGCAACGGCGGCCTCGGGCCCGCGCTCGACCGCGGCCTGGCCGCGAGCTGGTTCGACGTGGTCGCCCGCATGGACGCCGACGACGTGGCGATGCCGCACCGCTTCGAGGTGGAGCTGCCGCTGATCCAGGACGCCGACATCGTCGGGGCCGGCCTGCTGGAGTTCATGGCCGACACCGACGACATCGTGGGCCAGCGGGTCCCGCCCACCGATTCCGGCCAGATCCTGCGCTACGCCCGGATGCACGATCCGTTCAATCATCCGACGGTCGTCTACCGGCGCAGCGCCGTGCAGGCCGCGGGAGGCTACGGCGAGCTGCGGCTGATGGAGGACTACGCGCTGTTCGCCCGGATGCTGGCCGGCGGCGCCCGGGCGGTCAACGTCGCCGAGCCGCTGGTCTTCTACCGGGTCGGCCCCGAGGCGTTCAAGCGCCGCGGCGGGACCGGGCTGCTGCGCTCCGAGTTGCGGCTGCAGCGCCAGTTCCGGCGGCAGGGCTTCACCACCAGGGCCGAATTCGCGCGCAACGTGATCGTCCGGGGCGGCTACCGGCTGATTCCCTGGTGGTGCCGGCGGGCGCTGTACAAGCCGGTGGTCGCGCACTTCGCCGAACGCCTCGAGCGCGACTACCAGGCCCTGCCCGGTTCCGGCCGGGAGGGACCGGAGGAGCTGGGCTACCCGGAGATCTCCGCCGCCGGGTTCTGGCGGGACCAGCGGCAGCCGGTGCGCTCGTGAACGTCGATCTGGTCATCGTCGGGTCGGGCTTCTTCGGGCTGACCGTCGCGGAGCGGTGCGCGAACGATCTGGGCCTGCGCGTCCTCATCCTCGACCGCCGGCCGCACATCGGCGGCAACGCCTACAGCGAGGCCGAGCCGGAGACCGGGATCGAGATCCACCGCTACGGCGCGCACCTGTTCCACACCTCGAACGCCCGGGTCTGGGAGTACGCCAACCGGTTCACCGCCTTCACCGGCTACCAGCACCGGGTGTTCTCGGTCTACAAGGGCCGGGTCTACCCGATGCCGATCAACCTGGCCACCATGTGCGAGTACTTCGGGACGGTGCTGTCCCCGGCGCAGGCGCGGGCGCTGGTCGCCGAGCAGGCGGCCGAGGTGCCGCCGGGCCGTGCGGCCAACCTGGAGCAGCAGGCCATCTCGCTGATCGGCCGGCCCCTCTACGAGGCGTTCATCCGCGGCTACACCTGCAAGCAGTGGCAGACCGACCCGGCCGACCTGCCTCCCGAGATCATCACGCGGCTGCCGGTGCGCTACACGTTCGACAACCGCTACTTCAGCGACACATTCGAGGGCCTGCCCGCCGACGGCTACACCGCCTGGCTGGAGCGGATGGCCGGCCACCGCAACATCGAGGTCCGGCTGAACACCGACTTCTTCACGATGCGCTCCAGCCTGGCCGGGAACGTGCCGGTCGTGTACACGGGGCCGCTCGACGCCTACTTCGGGTACGCCGCGGGCGAGCTGGGCTGGCGCACGCTCGACTTCGAGATGGAGGTGCTCGCGACGGCCGACTTCCAGGGCACGCCGGTCATGAACTACGCCGACTCCGACGTCCCGTTCACCCGCATCCACGAGTTCCGGCACTTCTACCCGGATCGTGACTGGTACCCCGAGGACAAGACGGTGATCATGCGCGAGTACTCGCGCATGGCCGGCCGCGGCGACGAGCCGTACTACCCGATCAACACGGCCGCGGACCGGGCCAGGCTCGTGTGCTACCGGGAGCTGGCCGACCGCGAGCCCGGCGTGTTCTTCGGCGGCCGCCTCGGCACGTACAAGTACCTCGACATGCACATGGCGATCGGGTCGGCGCTCAGCATGTACTCCGGACGGCTGCGCCCCCACTTCGCTGATCGCGGCGCCCGCCCAGGGAAGTGCGGATCATGAACGTGACGCCGCCGGGCGGGTCGCCGCGCGTCCTGCAGCGGGTCGTGTTTCCCGGCGACGACCTCGACGTCGTCCCGCTGTACGTCGAGACCAAGATGGACCGCGGCGCCGCCGAGCTCGCGGCCGAGATGGCCGCGGAGGAGCTCACCGGCCGCAAGGTGACCGGCGGCACCTCGACGGCCAGCGCCGCGGTCGGCGAGGCGCAGTCGAGCATCCGGTTCGGCGCCGACGTGCCCGCGCACCTGGCCGAGGAGGTCGGCCCGCGGCGCAGCGCGCTGATCACCAGCGGCTGCCGGGTCTCTTTCGCCACCTACTTCAACGCGTTCCCGGCCAGCTACTGGCGCCGCTGGACCACGGTGGACGCGGTGACCCTCCGCATCCGCATGGCGGGCGAGTCGAAGGTCATCCTGTACCGTTCCACGGCCCGGGGGCACAGCCACCCGATCGAGACGATCGGAGTCGAATCAGAGGACACGGAGACGATCGAGCGCGTGCTGCCGCTCGCCCCGTTCATCGACGGCGGCTGGTACTGGTTCGACGTCGTGGCCGGGCCGCGCGGGACCACGCTGATCGAGGCGGACTGGCTCGCGCTGGCCGACCCGTTGCCGGCTGGCCGGTTCAGCATCGGCATCACCACATTCAACCGGCCCGACGAGGTGGTCCAGAAGCTGCGGTCGCTCGGTGACGCGACCGACATCCATCACCTGCTCGACGCCGTCTACGTGATCGACCAGGGCGCCAGCCGAGCCGGCGCCCACCCGGGCTTCGAGGACGCGGCCAAGAAGCTGGCAGGCCGGGTGCAGCTGATCGAGCAGGCGAACCTGGGCGGATCGGGCGGGTTCTCCCGGTGCATGGACGAGACGGTGCGGGCGGGCAAGAGCGACTACGTGCTGCTCACGGACGACGACGTCGAGTTCGATCCCGAGGGGATCGTCCGCGCCGCCACGTTCGCCGACCTGGCCCGCAAGCCGACGATCGTCGGCGGGCATATGTTCAGCCGGTACGAGCGCTCGGTGCTGCACGCGTTCGCCGAGGCGGTCGCGCCGAACCGGTGGTGGTGGGGGAACGCGCCGAACACCAAGAGCCGGCACGACTTCGGCCGCCGCAACCTGCGCAACACCCCGTGGCTGCACCGCCGGGCCGACGCCGGCTACAACGGCTGGTGGATGTGCCTGATCCCGGTTCGGCTGATCAGGGAACTCGGCCTCGCCATCCCGGTCTTCATCAAGTGGGACGACGCCGAGTACGGCGTGCGGGCCGCCGGCCGCGGCTGCCCGACCGTGTCGCTGCCCGGCGTGGCGTGCTGGCAGGCGCCGTGGACGGACAAGAACGACGCCCTGGACCACAACGCCTACTACCACCTGCGTAACCGGCTCGTGGCCGCGCTGCTGCACTCGAAGGAGCCCCACGGCGGCCAGCTGATCCCGGAGAGCCTGGAGCGGCAACTGCAGGCGCTGCTGTCGATGCAGTACTCCACGGCGGCGCTGCGCGCCCTGGCCATCGAGGACGTGCTGGGCGGGCCGGCCCACATGCACGCCGAGATCGGCACCAAGCTGGCCCAGCTTAAGGAGTTCCGGCTCCGGTACGCCGACGCCCGGGGCCAGGCCGACCTGGACAGCTTCCCCCCGCCGCGGCGGCGGGCCCCGGAGGCGGTCAAGTCGTCCACCACGCCGACCAACCGGTTCAACCTGCTGACCATGGCGGTGTCGGGGACCGCGCACCAGTTCCGGCGGCCGCGGAAGGGGGCCACGCAGCGGCCGCAGATAGCGCTGCCGGGCCAGGACGTGGCCTGGTGGGTGCTGGTCAAGCTGGACAGCGCGCTGGTGTCGACGGCCGACAACACGACCGCATCGTGGTATCAGCGCGACCCGCGGCTGTTCCGCTCGCTCGGGCTGCGCAGCATCGTTCTGCACCAGCGGCTGCGCCGGCGCTGGCCGCGGCTGGCCGCGGAGTACCGTGCGGCGGCGGCCGAGTTCACCTCGCCGCAGCGGTGGC
>JASHPR010000730.1 GCA_030038015.1 Streptosporangiaceae bacterium | reverse complement strand
CCAGCCTGATCGTGCCGGGGCTGCCCGCCCGCAGCCGGGCCGCGCTCGCCGCGGCCGGCGCGGGAGCCGCGGCGTTCGGCGCTTATGACGACCTGAAGGGCAGCGGGGACCGGCGCGGTTTCCGCGGCCACCTCGGCGCCCTGGCCGGCGGCGAGGTGACCAGCGGCGCGGTGAAGATCGCCGGGATCGGCGCCACCGGGCTGGCGGCCGGCGCCCTGATCGGCTCGGGCCAGGGCACCCGCGGCGGATCCGCGGCCGATGTCGTGATCAACGCGGGCCTGATCGCCGGCGGCGCGAACCTGCTGAATCTCTTCGACCTCCGGCCCGGCCGGGCGATCAAGGTGACGCTGGCCGCGGGCATGGCACTGGGCCTCACCTCGGAGGCCGGCCGTCTCGCCGCTGCCGCCCCGGTCGGCGCGGCGCTCGGCGTGCTGCCCGAGGACCTGGGCGAGCGGGCGATGCTCGGCGACTCCGGCGCGAACGCGCTCGGCGGCATGCTCGGCGCGGCGGCGGCAGCGGCGCTGCCGCGCAGGGCGCGGATCAGCGTCCTGGCCGTGATCGCCGGGCTCACCGCCGCCAGCGAGGCGGTGAGCTTCACCAGGGTCATCGAGCGGACCCCGCCGCTGCGCTGGCTCGACATGCTCGGCCGCCGGCCCGTGGCGGCGAGCCCGCAGGATGCGGCAGGCAGGCCGGGCGTCCGCGCTGGCGTGCCCGGTGCCGGACGAGACGGCGCGACGGCCGCGCGCCCGGCGCGGGCGCCGGCGGACGCGGCCCAACCGTGACCGCGCTCCGGATCGCCTACGTCATCGGCACCACGACCGGGGGAACCGGCCGGCATGTGGCGATGCTGGCCGCGGGCTGCGCCGGGCGGGGCCTGGCGGTATCTGTTTTCGGCCCGGCGTCCGCGCAGAGCCTGTTCCCGGGGGTCCCCTTCGCCGCCGTGGACATCGGCGACCGGCCGCGCCCTGCTCGCGACGCGGCGGCGGTGCGGCGGCTGCGGGCGCTGCTCGCGGACGACGCGCCCGACGTTGTGCACGCGCACGGCCTTCGCGCCGGGGCGGTCAGCGCGCTCGCGCTGGGCAGGATGACCCGGCCGCACCGGCCCGCCCTCGAGGTCACCGTGCACAACGCGGCTCCGGCCGCGGCCCCCGCGCTGGCCGTCTACAAGGCCCTGGAACACCTCGTCGCCCGGCGGGCCGACGCCGTGCTCTGCGTCTCGGCCGACCTTGCCCGCCGGATGCGGCGGGCAGGCGCGCGGAACGTGGCGCTGGCCCTGGTCGTTGCGCCGGCCTCGGCCGCGCCATCCGCCGAGGAGATCGCGAAGGCGCGGGCAGAGATCGGCGCTCCCGGGCGCCCGGTCGTGCTCGCGGCGGGCAGGCTGGCCAGGCAGAAAGGGTTCGACGTGCTGCTTGAGGCCCTCGGCGGCCTGCCAGGCCGTGGCGCGGCGCCGCTCCTTGTGCTCGCGGGGGACGGTCCCATGGCTGGTCAGCTCGCCTCGCTTTCCCGGGAGGCAGGCCTCGACGTGCGGTTCCTCCGCCAGCGGGCAGACATCCCGGCGCTGCTCGGCGCGGCTGACGTGGTCGTGGTGCCGAGCCGCTGGGATGGCCAGCCGCTCATCGTTCAGGAGGCGCTGCGGGCGGGCCGGCCGATCGTCGCGTCCCGTGTCGGCGGGATCCCGGATCTGACCGGTGAGGACGGGGCGCTGCTGGTCCGGGCGGGTGACCCGGGCCTGCTCGCGTCAGCGATAGCGTCCGTGCTCGGGGACCCGTCGCTGTCCGGGAGCCTCGCGGAGGCGGCGCTCGCGCGCGCCAGGATGCTGCCGGCTGAGGACGACGCGGTCAGTGCCGCGGTCACCGGGTACGCCAGGCTGGCGGCCGGCTCCGGTTCCCGTCCCGGCCCAGGATGACGTCGGCACCGCATGCCGGATGGCGTGGCACCGCACGCCGGATGGCGGCGGCGCAGCCGATGGCGGAGGCACCGGATAGCGGCGGCAGCGGGCCATGCGCGGAGCGCGCACATTGCATAAGTAAATGTGCGAAGAGCATTTTAGGCGGTCCTCGCCACTTCTGTAACAATCCTGCTTTTTCGCTGTAAGCGGCCGGATCAATGTGATCGACTGTCCTCCTGGGGCGGCACCAGCGCGCCTGCCTTGGGGGGACGAAGCGCATGGGCAAGAAAGGCCGGGTTCTGCCGTCCGCGAGGCCAGCGCCTCGCGGCCAACCTGAGCCTGCCGCCGGGCCGGCGCCATCCGTCGTGACCCCGGGAGCCGCGGTGCCCGGCAGCCAGCGGGCCGGGCCGCCGGCAGCCCCGCAGTCACGCCCGGTTCCCGGGAGCGAGCGCCCGGCGCCCGGGAACCGGCAGGCACGGCCCGGGCCGGTGGCGGGAGCGCCGCCAGCATCCCCTGTCCTGCAGGCGGATCCAGATCCCGACCGTGTCATCGAGCCGGAGACGGCGCAGCCTGAGCATCCGGGAGAGACCAGGCCGCCAGCGGAGCGGCCGGCCGGGCTGG
>JASHPR010000729.1 GCA_030038015.1 Streptosporangiaceae bacterium | reverse complement strand
CGGCGTCGGCCGCCCCGTCCTCGCCCGCTTCGGGCAGCTCGGCCGGCTCGGGTGGACCGGCCGGTTCTGGTAACCCGGCTGGCCCGGGCCGGCAGGGTTACGGTAACCCGGCTGGCTCGGGCCGGCCGGCCGGTTCTGGCGGATCGGCCGGCTCCGGTGCCGCGCCGCCAGCGTCTCCGGCGTCGTCCGCCCCGGCTGCCGGTGCGGCGCCGGGTGCCTCGCCGTCGCCCTCCGGCGCTGCGGCGTCGGCCTCGGCGGCCCCGCCCGCCGCCACGTCCCCGTCCTCCTCCGGCACCGCAGCGGGCGGCGGTTCTTCACCCCTGGCCGTCGTCCAGGACTACTACGCGGCGATCAACGAGCGCGACTGGCAGGAGGTGTGGCAGCTCGGCGGCGACAATCTGAGCCCGGGCTACGCCCAGATGGTGCGGCGCTTCCAGGCGACGTCCGAGGACGTCATCACCAGCATCTCGGCCAGCGGCAGCACCGTGTCGGTGACGGTCGATGCGTACCAGACCGACGGCACGGTGCTGACCTTCAGCGAGAAGTACGTGGTGAGCAACGGGGTGATCGTGTCTGCGAGCGGTTCAGGCTCCTAGCCCGGCCGGCCGCGGAATCTGGTTGTGCGAGACGCTGGCAGGCCTTAGCGTCGCCCGCGTGTACGTGGAGGCGGCGGCCCGGGTCGGGCAGGAGCTGGCGGCGGCAGGCGCGGCCGGCGAGATCAGGGTGCTTCCCGAGCCCGTGCCGACGGCTGCGGCCGCCGCCGCGGCTCTGGGCTGTGCGGTCGGGGCGATCGCGAACAGCCTCATCTTCGAGGCGGACGGCGCGGCCCTGCTGGTCGTGGCCAGCGGGGCGCACCGGGTGCACCCGGCCCGGCTCGCGCGGCGGATCGGCGCCGGCAAGATCCGCCGCGCCGATCCCGGCTTCGTGCTCGCCCAGACCGGCCAGGAGGCCGGCGGCGTGGCGCCGGTGGGCCATCCCTCGCCGCTGCGCACGGTGGTCGACGAGGCGCTGGCTGCGTTCCCGGTCGTGTGGGCGGGCGGCGGCGACGAATACACGATGTTCGCCACCAGCTTCGAGAAGCTCGTCAAGATCACCACCGGCACCCCGGCCGACGTCACCTGACCCGCCCGCCCAGCCCGGCTGCCACCCCGGCGCGCGTCTCCAGGGCCGGCGGCCGAAGCAAAGTGCCGGTGATCGGCTGAGGGATCGGGCAAAGCGTGCAGGCGCGGCTAGCGGGCGGCCTTCGCGGTCTGGCCGCCGCTGAGGGTCGCGGCGAAGATCAGCAGCACGAAGAGCAGGAACGTGATGAGGTGCACGGTCGTGCAGTCCAGGCAGATGTTGCCGATCTGGATGATCTCCGCGTAGATCAGGTAGAGCACGAAGCCCATGCCGGTGATGATCCCGCCGAGCCGCGCCCACCAGATGGCGGGGATGCCCGACCGCCACGCCCATGGCGTGTTGATCGCGGTCATGAACACGTAGAAAACCAGGCCGAGCACGGCCACCGGGAAGACGTTGAAGACCATCGATTCCGGGCTCGTGGTGACCTTGGCGCAGTCGATGAATCCCTTGTTCGAGCAGACCAGGATCGATGGCGACGTGTAGTGCGCGATCGTCATGTAGATGGACATGCCGAGGCCGGCCAGGGACAGGGCCAGCGTGCTCCACTGCAGCCACGGCGGCGCGCTGAACCTGGTCCCGGCTGCCTTGCCGGCCCGGGGCTCGGCCACGAGGGTGGCCCGGCTCGGTGCGGTGCCGCCCTGGCCGTTCTGGGGCCGGCCTCCTGACCGGGTGTTCTGCGGGCGCCCGTCCTGAGAACGCGCGTTCTGGGTGGTCCCGCTTTGGGACGGGCCGGCCTGCGGGCGGCCGGTTTCGGATCGGCCGGCCTGCGGGCGCCCGTTCTGGCGCCTTCCGTCCTGTCGCTCGCCGGGCTTGGTGGCGGTTCCGCCCGTCCTGACCTGGCCGGCCGCCCTGGGCCGCTTCTGGCTGGCCATCAGAGGGACGCGCTCGCCTTGACCACACCGGCGGAGGTGCAGACGTTGCCGGGCTTGCCCCCGGTCATCTTGCAGATCGCCGCGGTGATGAGGTTCGCGGAGCCGTCGGCGCCCTGCGCGACCGCGCTGCTCGGGTTGTGCAGCGCCGCCGCCACCTGCGCCCAGGTCATCCCGGCCAGCACACCCGGGTCATAGGTCGGGACCTTGATCACGTACTTGTTGCCGAAGTCGATGAACGGGTAGCCGACGCCGTCTGCAGATGAGTCGTACTTCACCCAGAGCGCCTGCTGCGCGGCCGTGGTGTTCTGCAGCGGGCCGCGGTCGATGTTCTCGTTCTCGACCGGGGTGAACACCAGGTACGGGCTGGTGTACGTGGCTTTGTAGTAAGTCAGCGTCGGGGTGTTCGGATCGGTGTCCGTGGGGGACGAGTGGAAGCCCCGCAGCGGCGTGGTGAACGTGCCGAACCGGCTGAGCGCGACCGCCATGGCCCAGCGCTCCGCGCCGCAGAACGGGCAGAACTCGGCGCCGATGTAGAGCATCTCCGGTTTGCCGTTGCTGGTCAGCGAGCTGCCTGACACCGCGCTGATCGGCGGCGCGCCGCCCTCGTCGGCCGCCATGAAGCTCAGCACCGAGCCGATACCGACCGCATCCAGCGTGCTCGCCGGGACGCTGGTGATGTCCTTGGCGACGCTGGCGGGCAGAACGGTGCCGTCCACGCCGCTGCCCGATCCGCTGCCCGACGAGCTGCTGGTGGACAACTTGATCACGACGAAGGCGACCACGATGGCGATCACCGCGATCACGCTGCCCGCCGTGATCAGCGCACGCCTGCGGATCTCGGCGCGCCGGGCCGCGACCCGCTGCGCCGCGATCTTCTGCCTGGCGTTCTGCTGCCTGATCCTGGTTGCCTTGCTCATGCCCGCCCTGCCTCACCCATCCGGTTACGCTCTGGCCGACAACGGCGCACGCCGAAGTTCCCTGTCACGCCGCCCGCTCCGGCGGGGCCGCGCATTGGAGCCGGCCCGCTGTTAGCGCGGACTGACACCATGCTATGGCGCTCCGGGGCATGGGGTTACCCCTCCAACGCAAGCGCATCTAGCTGAGTGCCCGCTGAACGCTGTCTCTCAGGAGGACGGGCGGCACTGTCGTGAGTTCTTGCGCCTCGCAACTGACAGTAGCTATGGTCGGACAATGGTGGCTATCCGAAGAAGAAGCAGCAGCCTCCGCCTTGGCGGGCTGCTCGTGATTACCTGCGCCGCGCTCGCCGCAGCAGCCTGCGGCAGCTCCAGCTCACCGAGCACACCCGCGAAGCCGACCGGCACGGCCAACCTCGCCGCGGCTTCCTCGCTCTCCTTCCTCAACGAGAAAGTGATCGGCCCCAGCTTCACCAAGGCCGAAGGGTACAAGTACTCAGGCACCTACAACGCGTCGGGCGCCCTGGAGTCGGACATCGCCTCCGGCGAGATAAGCCCGAATGTGTTCGAGAGCGTTGGCGGGGACAACATCACGCCGCTGTTCCCCAAGTTCACCAAGTGGTATGTCCAGTACGCGGGCACGTCGATCGTCGTGGCCTACAACCCGAACAGCAAGTACGCCAGCGAGTTCAAGGCCTTCGCCGACGGCTCGAAGCCGCTCAGCGGCCTGTTCACGCTGATGGAGACGCCCGGCTTCAAGCTCGGCCGGACCGACCCCAACATCGACCCGCAGGGCCGGGACTTCATCTACATGCTCGAGCTCGCCCAGTCTTATTACCATCTGCCGTCGGACACGGTCGCCAGGATCCTCGGCACCTCGGACTACGGTTCCTCGTCCTCGTCGGAGATCTACAGCGAGGAATCGCTGCCCGCCACGCTGCAGTCGGGCCAGCTCGACGCGTCGAGCGCGTTCATCACCGAGGCGATCGAGCTGCACCTGGACTACATCCCGCTGCCGCCGGCCATTAACCTCGGTGACATGTCCCTGGCCGCGCAGTACCAGACGGCGTCGGTCACGATCACGAGCAACGGCGCCCCGGTGACCAAGCACGGCTCGCCCCAGGTCATCGATATCACGCTGATCGGCAAGCCGACCCCCGCCGGGATCGCGTTCGTCAAGTACACGCTGTCCTCCACCGGCCTGGCCCTGTACAAGACGGGCGGGTTCACGCTGTACCCGCTGGCCGTGACCGGTGATAAGAGCGCCATACCAGCCGCGATACAGAGTGAGCTGGGCACCTAGCCCGGCAGCGGCTTCTGGCGGCGCTGTCCGGGGGGACGACCCTTCTGGGCAGCGCCGCTGGCCTGGCCCGTCCTCTGTGGCGGCCCTGCGCCGGGTTCGCTCGGTGTCGGGCCTGGCGTCGGTCCTCTGCGCACTGCTGATCTGGCTGGCGCTGCTCGGCCCGCTGATCGCCCTGCTCACCCACTTGTCCGGCAGCGCCATCGCCAGCGCGCTCACCGGCCCCGGCGATCTCGACCCGCTCTTCATCTCGCTGGCGTCCGGGGGCGTGACGCTGGCGGTGCTGCTGGTGTTCTGCACCCCGCTCTCCTACATGCTCGCCCGCGGGATGCTGCCGTTCCCGCGGGTCTGGGAGGCCGGCGTGCTGTGCAGCCTGCTGCTCCCGCCGCTGGTGATCGGCCTGCTGCTGATCTTCATGGTCGGCCCGTTCACGCCGCTCGGCGAGCTGCTCAACGCGACGCCGTGGCACCTCTCCGCGGTCAACACGTTCCTGGCCCTGGTGATCGCGGAGGTCTATGAGTCCGCGCCGTACTACGTGGTCGGCGCGCTGGCCGCGTTCGCCGAAGTCGACCCGCGGATGGAGGAGCAGGCGGCGCTGCTGGGCGACCGGCCGCGCCGGGTGTTCCGGCGGGTGACGCTGCCGCTCGCCGCCCCCGGCCTTGGCGTTGCGCTTTCCGTGGCGTGGGCCCGCGCCATGGGGGCGTTCGGCGCGGTGGTCATCATTGCCTACCACCCGTACGGGCTGCCGCTGCAGATCTACGTCACGCTGCAGATGACCGGCCTGGCCTCCGCGCTGCCGTACGCGCTCGTCCTGCTCGTGGTGGCGCTGCCGCTGCCGCTCGCCGCCTTCACCTGGAGCGCCCGTGCTCGACGCCGACGTCGAGGTTGACCGCAGGGAGTTCACCGTGCGCGCCGCGCTCCGGGTGGCGCCGGGGGAGCGGCTGGCGCTTTTCGGGCCGTCGGGCGCGGGCAAGACCACGCTGCTTGAGGTGATCGCCGGGCTGGTGCGGCCGCAGCGCGGCCGGGTGGAGCTCGGCGGGCGGGTGCTGACGTCGACCTCGCCTCCCGCGCGCTCCGTCCCGCCGTGGCAGCGGCGGGTCGGCCTGCTCCGCCAGAATCCCGGCCTGTTCCCGCACCTGTCGGTGCGGGAGAATCTCGGCTACGCCCCTGGCGTCGATCCGTCCGGCCGTGAGCTCGCGCAGGTAGCCGAGGCGCTGGGCATCTCGGCTGTACTGTCTGCCATGCCGGCCGCCCTGTCCGGCGGGCAGGCGCACCGGGTGGCCCTCGGGCGGCTGCTGCTCGCGCACTGTGACGCGCTGCTGCTCGACGAGCCGTACGCCGGCCTGGACGCCAGCCTCCGCCGCACGCTGACCGATCTGGTGGCGGAGCTTGTGGACGCCAGGGCGGTCCCCGCGGTGCTCGTCGCGCATGAGCTTGCCGAGGCCCAGGCATTCGCCGACCGGCTCGCCGTGATTGACCGCGGGTGCCTGCTGCAGGCCGGCGCCCCCGACGAGGTTGTGCTGCGGCCTGCCTCCCGGCGGGTCGCCGAGCTGGTCGGCTACCTGGGTTTCGTGCCAGCCGCCGGGCCGGCGGATGCCACCGCTGGCGTGCATCCGGAGCGCGTCGCGGCCGGCGCCCATCCGGATCGCGGGCTGGTCTTGACCGGTATGGTCACCGGATGCAGGCCCTCAGGGGCAGGATGGGAGGCCGACCTGGCCATCGGGGCGGCGACGGTCACCTGCCGCCTTGCCGAGCGGCTCGCCACGGTCGGCGGAGAGCTGGCCATCACCGCCGTTGACCCGCCATGGTTCGGGCCGGACGGCAGGGCGATCGGCCGGCCCGATGCGGCGTCCGTCCCGCGCGGGCGCCCGGACGCGGGGGCTGGCGGATGACTGATCAGGGCGGGGGCGACAGCGGCGCGGTGCTCCGGCTGGCGCGCCAGGCCCGCGGATTCTCGCAGCAGCAGCTGGCCGGCATGGCCGGTGTGTCGCGCCAGGCGGTATCGGCCGTCGAGTCCGGTCTCTCTGACCCGTCGCTGCGCGTGGCCCTGGCCCTGGCCCGCGCCCTCGGCATGACCGTCGAGGAGGTGTTCGGGCCGGGTCTTCCCGCGTCGCCGGTCAGCGCCCGCCCGGTGGCGCCGCTGGGTGACGAGCATGCCCGGGTCGCGCTCGCGCCGATGGGCGATGATTTCGTGGCGCTGCCGCTGTCCGGCCCCGCGGCCAGCCGGGCGGGGTTCCTGCCGGCCGGTGGCCTGGTGTGCGGGGCCAGCGGCGACGGCACGCGCTCGGTACGGCCGATCGGGCTGCCCAGGCCGACGCTGGTGGTGGCGGGGTGTGACCCGGCGCTGCCGCTGCTCGAGACGCCGCTCGGCCTCCTCGACCCGCCGGTCGTCCTGAGCTGGTGGCCGTGCCCGAGCGAGGAAGCGCTCCGGCTGGCCGCGGCTGGCTTGGTGCACGTCGCCGGGGTGCACCTGCGCGGGCGCTCGGGTGACTACAACACCGGCCCGGCCGGCGAACTGGTGCCGCAGGGCGCCGAGGTGATCGGGTTCTGCTCGTGGCGGGAGGGGCTTGTGCTCCGGCGCGGCCTTGCCGACGGCGTCACCGGCCTGCGTGACGTGGCGCGCCGGGGCCTGCGCCTGGTGAACCGGGAGCCGGGCTCCGAGGCGCGCAGCGTGCTGGACCGCGAGCTCGGCCGCCTGGGGATCGACGCTGGCCAGCTTCCTGGGTACGGCACCAGGGCGACCGGGCACCTGCAGGTGGCGTCGGCCATCGCGGCCGGGCTTGCCGACGTCGGCGTGGCAAGCGAGCCCGCGGCCCTGGCCTACGGCCTTGCCTTCGTCCCGCTGGCCGCCGAGCGGTACGACCTGGTGATCCCGGCCGGCCTGGCCGGCTCGCGCGAGGTGCAGGGCCTGGTCAAGGTGCTCTCATCGCGCTGGCTGCTGGACCAGCTTGCGAGCCTGCCCGGGTACGATCCCGCCCGGTGCGGGGAGCACATCGCGACGCTGCCGCCGAAGAGCGGCGGGAGGCCCTGACCTCAGCGGCGGCTAGCTGGGCCGCCGCCGGGCCAGCCGGAGCCTGGTGCGGTAAGGGACCGACATCTGGCCGCCGGGGAAGCGCCCGTCCGCTATCTCCTCGATCCGCGACAACAGCACGTCACGGCCGGCGCGCGGGAGCCTGCCCACGTAGGACTTGCTCCGCTCATAGGCGAGCCATTTGCTGACGCTCAGCGTCCACGTCCACGGCACCTCCGCCCCGGTGCCCGGCTCGAAAAGGCCGGCCTGGTCGATGCTGTCGTCGGCCCAGCGGGCGTCGCGGTGCCGCCGGTCGTAGCCGGGGCACGTCGACTCCAGCAGGCTCTGATAGGCGTCGAACCATTTCTCGCCATCGGCCCACTCGGTGTTCCACCACGCCGCCCAGTAGCCGCCGGGCCGGAGCACCCGCGCGATCTCCCGGGGCGCCCGCTCCCCGGCGAACCAGTGCCAGGACTGGGCGAAGCAGGCGAGGTCGACGCAGCCGTCACGCAGTGGCGCGGCGTTCCCGTCGGCGATCACGAAACACGCCTGCGGGCTCCGGGTGTGGGCCCGGGCCCGCCTGAGCATCTGCTCGGCGATGTCCAGGGCCACCACCCGCGCTCCCCTCCCGGCCAGCTGCCGGGTGGCGATCCCGGTGCCCGCGCCGCCTTCCAGGACCAGCTTGCCCGCCAGCGGCCCGGCAGCGTCCTCGATCGCCCGGTACACGCCATCGGGATACGACGGCCTGGCGGCGTCGTAGTCGCCGGCGAGCGCATCGAACATCGATCGCGCCATCAGTCAGTTGCCTCCTCGTGCTGCCGGTCCTGTCATCCTCTCGCCTGGCGGGGTTTGGCCGGGTCGCGGGTCGTGCCGGCAATGGGAAAGGGCGGGGGCTGGCCGGGTGGCGGGCCGGGCAGGCGATGGGAAGCGCGGGGCTGGCCGGAGCGGCGAGGCGGGCATGCCGGGCATGGACCGCCGGCCGGCGGGGTGGATACAGCGGGCCGCGCCGCAGATCAAGGGATTCTGCCGAGGACAGAGAAGGTACGCGGACGACGAACAGCGGTGGCGGTCGCGGCGCCGCCGGGGCAGGGTGTCTGGCATGAGGCTGCTTGTGCTGGGCGGGACGCACCACGTTGGCCGGGCGGTCGTGGAGGCGGCCCTGGACCGCGGCGACGACGTCACCACGCTGAACCGCGGCAAGACGGGCCACCAGGCCGCTGGCGCGCGTGCCCTGCACGCCGACCGCACCGACCCGGCTGCGCTGCGGGCAGCCCTCGGCGGCGGGTCGTGGGACGCGGTGATCGACACCTGGAGCGGGGCGCCCGCCGTGGTCGCGGAGGCGGCCGCGGCGCTGGCCGGCCGGGCGGGCCACTACGGGTACGTGTCGAGCATCTCGGTGTACCGGGACCCTTTTCCCCGCGGCGGCGACGAGAGCGCGCCGGTGGTCGACGCGGACCCGGCCAGCCCCGACGGCGCGGATTACCAGGCGGCCAAGCGCGGCGGAGAACTGGCGGCGGCCGCGGCGTTCGGCGGCCGGGCGCTGCTGGCCAGGGCCGGCCTCATCCTCGGGCCTTACGAGATCGTCGGGCGGATGCCGTGGTGGCTCGGGCGGATGGAGCGCGGCGGCGACGTGCTCGCCCCCGGGCCTGCGGACATGCCGCTGCAGTACGTCGACTGCCGTGACCTCGCCGCGTGGATGCTCTCCGCCGCCGAGCGCGGCATCGGCGGCACGCTCAACACGGTCAGCCGGCGTGGCCACGCGACGATGGCCAGCCTGCTCGGGGCCGCACGGCAGGTGACGGGATCACGCGCGAGGCTGGTCTGGGTCTCGCCGGAGGTGATCGCGGCGGCGGGCATCCAGCCGTGGACCGAGCTGCCGGTCTGGGTGCCGCCGGATGCGGAGTACGCGGGCGTGCACGACGCCGACGTCTCGGCCGTGCACGCGGCAGGCCTGCTCTGCAGGCCCGTCGAGGAGACCGTCGCCGACACCTGGCGCTGGCTGCAGGAGGAGGGGTATCCCGAGGTGCGGCCCGGGGGCCCGCAGCACGGCCTCAGCCCGGATGCCGAGCGCCGCGTCCTGGACAGCCTGACCGGCCAGGCTCGGCCGGAGCTCACTTCGCCGGCATGACGCCACGCGGCGTCACGTTCAGGAAAAGGCGTTTACCGGCGGCCCAGCGACCGTGGCGTGTTCACCTTGTCCGGGGCGATCTTGAGGATCACCCGGCCCTGCGGGCCGACCGGGTTGCGGTAGTCGGTGCCGACGTACTTGCGGGACAGCTTGTCGATGTGCTCGCGCGCCTCGCTGCCGTCCACGGTCTCCACGACGTGGCCGCGGACCTCGGACCAGTCCCAGGGATCGGTGTCCGAGTGGATCAGCACGGTGATCCGCGGGTCCCTGCGCAGGTTCCTGGCGCGCTGCCGCTGCGGCTCGGTGTTCACCAGCAGGTGCTCGCCATCGGTGTCCACCCACGTCAGCAGGGCCTGCGGCTGGCCGTCCGGCATCAGCGTCACCACCGTCGCCAGGTTCTTTCCCTTGGCCAGGCGCACGGTGTCCTCGTCGAGCGGCATCTGGGTCTTTCCTCCCGGTGTCAGTGGCCGTACACCGGGACGATCACGCCCCGGGCGATCGTGTGGAACCGGAGATTGAACCCGGCCACGGCGGGGGTGACGTCGGAGTCGATCCCGAGCTTGCCGGTGTCGAGCGCGTGCACGGCGAAGACGTACCGGTGCGGAGGGTCGCCGGCGGGCGGGGCCGCGCCGCCGAAGTCCTTGGTGCCGTAGTCGTTCCTGACCATGAACGCGCCGGCCGGCAGCCCGGCGCCGCCCTCGGCGCCCGCGCCCGCCGGCAGTTCGGTGACGTCCCCCGGGATGTCGATCACCAGCCAGTGCCAGAACCCGGAGCCGGTCGGGGCGTCGGGGTCGTAGCAGGTGACCGCGAACCCCCTGGTCTCCTCGGGGAACCCGGACCAGCGCAGGTGCGGCGAGATGTTCTGCCCGGACATCCCGAACGAGTTGTAGACCTGGGCGTCGCCCATGTGCTCGTCATGGCTGACGTCGTCGCTCTCCACCGTGAACGACGGCACCTCGGGCAGGAACTCGTAGGGCAGCGGCGCGCGTCCGGGCATGATCTCCTCCTCGTTGCGATCGCTCGTGAACGCCACGGCCGGCGGGCGGCGTGGCGATGCCAACGCTACTCGCCGGCCGCTACCGTGGAGCACCATGGCGTGGAGGTCACCGGCATGGTTCCGGCGCGGTCTTCTCGCCGCCATGCTCGCCGGGGCGACGCTCATCCCGGGCTACGTCACGGGCTCCGCGTCTGGCCAGTGCCCGGGCCCGCGGTGCGGGCCGGACGGGGCGATCCGGTGGGCCCGGCCGCTGAGCGGGTCATGGATAGCCGAGAGCGGCATCGCCGGCACCGTGCCCGCCGCCGGCCAGGCGTACGTCTCCGCCGGGCCGCAGGTGGCTGCCATCGGCTACGGCATGCGCGTCTACGCCTACGACGTCCGCACCGGGCGCCGGCTGTGGACGGCCGCGCTGACCGGGTTCCCCGCCCGGGCGTCGATCGTCTCCGTCCGGTCCTGGCAGCGGGTGGTGACCGCGGGCGTGGGCTACCCGCCTGCCCGGGCCGGCGGGACCGCCCGTGACGATGTTGTCCTCGCGGGCCAGACGGGCCGGCGGCTGGGCAGCTACCCGGCCACGGCGTACGGCGGCGCGGTCGCCGCCGACCACGCGCGCACCGTCATCGTCGGCACCAGGTCGGTGACCAGCTACGACAATGCTTCCGGCCGGCCGGCCTGGACCAGGCAGACCGGTGACGTGCCGCAGGCATGGCGGGTGCAGGGCGGCAGCCTGCTGGTGACGGTGGCCGCGGGCGGCTACCTGGGGACCGCGCCGGTGACCGCGCTGCGCGAGATCAACCTCGCCACCGGCACCGAGCGGCTGATCCGCCCGCCGCACGGGTCCTTCGACGGCACGCTCAGCGCCGCGCTGGACGGTGTGGCGCTGTTCTCGGGCGACGACGGCCTCAGCGCGTACAGCGAGGCGACCGGGCAGCTGCTGTGGCAACGGGCGGGCGCCGTCCCGGACGGCGAGGACCTGGTCAGCGAGACGATCTACGTGTCCTGGGGCAGCGCGCTGGTCGGCCTTGATCCCCGGACGGGATCCGTGGTCCGGGGGACGTCGATCCCCGCCGCCTCGGCCGTCTACGGGGTCAGGGACGGTGTGGCGCTCGGGCTTGACCAAGGAGCGGCGGGCGACGCATGGGGCTACGGCACCGCGCAGCGCCGCGTCGTCTGGACCACGCCGGCGCTGCCCTGGCCGCACTACTTCGCCGGCCTGTCCGGGATAGGCGGCAGCGGCGACCCGTTGAGCAGCACGATCCTGCTCGCCGCGTGCGCGAAGGCCGGCGCTGCCACGGCGGCGCGAACCGGGCAGGTGTGCCTGCGGCCGGAGCTGGTGGCGATCAACTGGTGACGTGCCCCGGGCTCAGGCGGCCGGATGGCGGCGAGACCGCCGCGGGCCTACCGGCCGAGGACCGCCGGGTTCAGCAGCGGCGTGCAGATCTTCGACCGGGTGCTGGCGAGCGCGGTGCCGACCATGCTGCGCGTCACCGGGCACCGGTTCGCGTTCGGGAACCCGGCCCCGACAGCGACGGCCGATGCCACGATCGCGAGAGCGGCCGGGAAGAACACGGCCGCCCGCAGCCTGGCCCTGCGCGGGGCGCCGAACCACCGCGCGAACGCCGCGAGCCGGCGGTGAACCCCAGCGAGGAGGACGGCCACCCTGGCGCGCACCTGCTCGCTGCGGGGCATCTCCTCGTCGCAGGTCAGCCGGGTGAAGATAACGAAGAGAGCGACGAGGCGCGCGTCGGAACCGCGCAGGGAGTCCTCGATCCCTTCCAGGATTCTCCGCTGGCTTGCGGGACGGCCCATCGAGACCTCCGATCTGGCCCGTGATTTCCCCCAGCCCAACTTAGCAGGGAGGCCTGCGGCCCGCGGCACCGGCCGGGACCTGCCGGGCAGCCCGCAGCCGCCCGGGGCGGCCGCGGCGCTAGCCCGCCTGGGCCCTGCGGGCCCGGTACGCGGCGACGTGCAGCCGGTTGCCGCAGGTCTTGCTGTCGCAGTAGCGCCGGGAGCGGTTGCGGGACGCGTCGACGAAGACCTCGCGGCAGGACGGCGACGCGCAGGTGCGCACCCGCTCGCTCTCCCCGGCGACCACCAGCTCGGCGAGGCCCATGGCGAGATGCGCGGCGATCCGGTCCGCCAGCGGCGCGGCCGGCCGGGAAACGTGGATGTGCGGGCCGCGGCCGTCGTGCGCGACGATCTGCGGGATCGCCCCGGTCTCCGCGAGCAGCGCGTTCAGCATCGCGATCGCGGCCTCGCCGTCGCCGGATTCGCAGCTCACGGCGATGGCGTCCAGCCGGGCGCGGTGCGCGCGCAGCCGGGGCACGTCCTTCGGCCCGGCCGCGGTCCCGTGGAACGCGTAGCGGTCGCCGAACGCCTGGACGTCGGCCACCTCGCGCAGGCCCTCGCCATCTGCCGAGCGGCCCGTGTTGATCAGCTCGGCGCAGGCGGCCAGCGCCTCCAGGAGGTCAGCACCAAAACCGCTTTGACTCCTGTCCGAGCGCTCCCGTAGGGTCGGGATCATGTCAGCACCATATGCAGATACGGTCATGACAGGCAACGGCCATCAGGGCACGCTGGCCGACCGCAGGCCGCTGGTGCTGGCCGGCCTCGGCGCGGCCTGCATTTCCGCGTCGGGGATTCTGATCGAGCTCGCCGGCACCGGCGCCGCGACCGCGGCCTTTTTCCGCTGCTTCCTCGCGCTGCCCCTGCTGGCGGCGCTCGCCATGCTGGAGCAGCGCAGGCGCGGGCCCAGGCAGCCGGCCGTCCGCTGCCGGGCGTTCGTGGCCGGGCTGTTCCTCAGCGTCGACCTGGTGCTGTGGAACCACGCGATCGCCGAGGTCGGGGCGGGCGTGGCGACCGTGCTCGGCAACCTGCAGGTCCTGTTCGTCGCCATCGCCGCCTGGGTGCTGTTCCGCGAGCGCCCCGGCCGCAGGTTCCTGATCGCGCTCCCGGTGGTGATGGCGGGCGTGGCGGGCGTCTCCGGCATGATCGGCGGCGACGAGGGCGGGGGCCATCCGCTCGCCGGGATCGGCTACGGCCTCGGCACCTCGGTCGCCTACGCCGCGTTCCTGCTCACCCTGCGGCGGACGTCGGCGGGCACCCCGCACGTCGCCGGCCCGCTCGCCGAGGCCACGGCCGGCGCCGCGCTCGGCTCGCTGCTGATCGGCCTGGCGTTCGGCGGGCTGCAGCTGCGGATCGGCTGGCATTCGCTCGGCTGGCTGCTGCTGCTGGCGATGAGCAGCCAGACGCTCGGGTGGCTGCTGATCACCTCGTCGCTGCCCCGGCTGCCGGCGGCGATCTCCTCGCTGACGCTGCTGCTGCAGCCCGCCGCCGCGATGCTGCTGGCCTACATCGTGCTCGGCGAGCGCCCCACCCTGATCCAGGTGGCCGGCGCCGTGGTGGTGTGCAGCGGCGTGCTGGCGGCGAGCCTGAGCACGCCGTCCCGCAAGCCGCCCTCCGGACCCCGGCCGCGCGCGCCTGTCGCCGACGACGGCCTTGCTCTGGCCACCGGGAGCCGCGCGCCCAGCTAACCGGGGCTCCTGCTGCCGGGCGGGCGCGGGCGCTAGGCGCCGGCCCGGATCATGATGCCCCGGCCGGGCCCGGGCCGGCCTGGTCGCCGAAGGCAGACCTGATCTGATCCTGCTGCCGCACCGGGAGATCCGAGTGGATGAGCTCTATGGTCTGGCCCTGGAACGCCCGCACCACCTGCTCGATCGCGGCCCCCGAGCTCAGCAGCACGAGCACCGAGGTCCCCGGCATCATCTCGCCCTCCACCGACTCGATGATCGAGTTCTCGATGGCCCCATGCCTGACCTTGTGCAGCAGTGCGGAGGCCTTGCCGCCCTCCTCGGTGACGTGCTCCTGGACCGTCGGCCTGGTCGCGTAGTGGGGCCAGCGGATCACCGCGATGTCCCTCACGTCGATGAGATTCTGGGAATCCAGCTCCTTGAGCTTCAGGACGGCTTCGTCTGCCCCTTCGGTGCCAGGAAACCGCCACGCGGTCGTCGCCATGGTGCCGCTCCTTCCCCCCGGGTGGACAATGCCCGGGTCCAGCGACGCTAGCTGCTTCGCCCGCGGGCGTGCACCGCCCCGAGAGGGTGAAACGCCCTGCGCCCGCGGTGACCCGAGGGTGAGACGCCCAGTGCCCGCGGTGACGCCTGCTACTGGTGGTAGTCGGCCAGGAAGCGGGCAAGCCTGCCGATGGCGTCGTCGAGCACGTCAACCGGGGCCAGGAACACCAGCCGCAGGTGGTCGGTGGTCGGCAGGTTGAAGCCGGTGCCGTGCGTGAGCAGCAGGTGCTGCTGTTCCAGCAGGTCGATGACCATCCGCTCGTCGTCGGAGATCTTGTGGACGTCCGGGTCGAGCCGCGGGAACAGGTAGAGCGCCCCGTCCGGCCTGACGCAGTCCACCCCGGGGATCTCGTTGATCTTCTGCCAGGCGTGGTCCCGCTGCTCGCGCAGCCGCCCGCCCGGCTGCAGCAGGCCGGCGATGCTGTTCCTCCCGCCAAGCGCCGGCACGATCGCGTGCTGCGCCGGGACGTTCGGGCACATCCGCATGTTGGCCAGCAGCTCCAGGCCCTCCAGGTACTCGGCGGCCTCGCCGCGCGGCCCGGAGACGACCAGCCAGCCGGAGCGGAAGCCGGCCAGCCGGTAGGTCTTGGACAGCCCGCCGAGCGTCATCACCAGCAGGTCGGGCGCCAGCGCGGCCGCGCACTCGTGCACCGCGGCGTCGTAGATGATCTGGTCGTAGATCTCGTCGGTGAGCACGAGCAGCCCGTGCCGCCTGGCCAGGTCCAGCAGGCCGAGCAGGGTCTGCCGGGAGTACACCGCGCCGGTCGGGTTGTTCGGGTTGATGATCACCAGCGCCCGGGTGCGCGGGCCGATCTGCTCGGCGACGTGCCCGAGATCCGGTGCCCAGCCGGCCTGCTCGTCGCAGCCGTAGTGCACGGCGCGGCCGCCGCAGAGCCCGACCGCGCCGGTCCACAGCGGGTAGTCGGGACTCGGGATCAGCACCTCGTCGCCGGGGTCCAGCAGCCCCTGCAGCGCCATCACGATCAGCTCGGACACGCCGTTGCCCAGGAAGACATCGTCGGGGCTGACCCCGGCGACTCCCTTCCGCGCGAACGACTCTGCCACCGCCAGCCGGGCGGGGTAGATGCCCCTGGCGTCGCTGTAGCCCTGGGCGTCCCGGAGGCTGTGCACCACATCGCGCAGCACGGACTCGGGCGCGTCGAGGCCGAACGGCGCCGGGTTGCCCAGGTTGAGCTTGAGTATCTGATGCCCGTCCGCCTCGAGCTGCCGCGCCCGGCGCAGCACCGGGCCCCGGATGTCGTAGCGGACGTCCCTGAGCCTGCTGGCCTGCGGCACCATGACCACGAAGAATAGCCAACGGCGCAGGTGACCGCGCCGCACCCCCCGGGGCCGCCGGGACCCACCGTTCCGGCGCAGGAGCCGCTATCGTTGGGCCGATCCCGCCCAAGGAGCGCACCATGGCCGACACAACCACGGACATCGGCGCGGCCACCAGCGCCGCCTACCGCTACGCCCTCGAAGTCATTGCCGCCTCCGAGCCGGACGTGGCCGATGCCATCACGGGCGAGCTCGCCTCCCAGCGCCGCCAGCTGAAGCTCATCGCCTCGGAGAACTACGCCTCGCCCGCCGTGCTGCTGGCCATGGGCAACTGGCTGTCGGACAAGTACGCCGAGGGCACCCCCGGCCATCGCATGTACGCCGGGTGCGAGATGGTCGACCGGGTCGAGACGCTGGCCGCCGGCCACGCCACGGCGCTGTTCGGCGCGGATCACGCCTACGTCCAGCCGCACTCGGGCATCGACGCCAACCTGGTTGCCTACTGGGCCATCCTGGCCCACCGGATCGAGAGCCCGGCGCTGGCCGAGGTCGGCGCGAAGCACGTGAACGACCTGGAGCCGGCGGTCTGGGAACGCCTCCGCCGTGACCTGCATGACCAGCGGATGATGGGGATGTCGCTGGACGCGGGCGGGCACCTGACCCACGGGTTCCGTCCCAACATCTCCGGGAAGCTGTTCAACCAGGCCAGCTACGGCGTCGACCCGGAATCCGGGCTGCTCGACTACGACGCGATCGCCGCCCAGGCCCGGCAGTTCCGGCCGCTCGTGCTGGTCGCCGGGTACTCGGCCTACCCGAGGAACCCCAACTTCGCCACCCTGGCCGAGATCGCCGCCGGCGTCGGGGCGACGTTCATGGTCGACATGGCGCACTTCGCCGGGCTGGTGGCCGGGAAGGTGCTGACCGGCGACCTCGACCCGGTCCCGCACGCTCACGTGGTGACCTCCACC
>JASHPR010000728.1 GCA_030038015.1 Streptosporangiaceae bacterium | reverse complement strand
ATGGCCGACCTCCGATGACCGAGACATCCGGCACATCCGCCGAGGGCATCACGCATGTGCCGCGGGCACGGGCCGCCGCCCGGGAAGCACGGGCCGCCGCCCCCCGAAATTTAATTAGGAAAGTTACCAAACAATATGGCGGCTGCGCCATGGCGCCGCGTCATAAGCCGGGAGCCTGGTTGATGGTGCCGACCGGGGCTGCCCGGGGCCAGGCATTCTGTATGTATCCGGACATTCTCTCCCGGAACGGGCTGATCGCTGCGTATCTCAGCCGGCTGCGGGGGATCCGTGAGTACCACCTGCCCGGGCCGCCGGGCACCCCGGGCGCGGCGGGCTGGCGAACCGAGATCGGCTGGCCTATCTCCGGCACTTAACCATCCACCCGGGTGGGTATGCAGATCACTTATTGGGGGCATGACCGCTGACCTGAGCGGGGATATGGACCATCGCAATCATGGGGGGTTGGGATGGCGACAAAGGTAGTCGTGGCGCTGGAAGACGATCTTGAGGGCGGCCCGGCAGATGAGACGCTGCGGTTCGGTATAGGCGGATCTGAGTATGAGATCGACCTGAACGAGAAGAATGCCGCGAGATTGCGCAAGCAGCTCGCGCCATTCGTCGAGCACGCCCGCCGGGCGGGCCGGGCGCCGCGGCGAGCGGTGCGCACCGCAGCCAGCCGCCGGCGCAGCCGGGACATCCGGGAATGGGCGAGGGAGCACGGCATCCCGCTCAGCGAGCGCGGGCGCATCCCGTCCAGCGTCGTTGACGAGTACGAGGCCTCTTACCGGAGAAGCTCCCGGTTAGCGGCCGCCGCGGCCCGGGGCCGGCGCCGCCGCCGGCGGCCCCGGTCAGCCCGTGAGCCCGCATGCCCGGAGCGCACGCAGGTGACGGTCATCGGGTTGTTCGGGGCCATGATGACGTGCTCGTAGACCGGGCCCGGCGCGCTGTAGAGCATGCCGGGTGCCGGGTCGTTGCCCGGGCCGCCCGGGTTGTACAGCGGCTTGTAGCGGCCCGTCGACGGGATCTCCACGGTGGTGATCCGGGCCGCGGCCTCGCTGCCGTCGAGCACGATGTCGATGTCGTTGTTCCTGACCTCCGTGCAGCAGGCATCGTAGGTGACCTGCTTCCTGCCGAGGTTGGCGAGCCCGACGACCCGGAGCGGGTGGCCGTCGATGTGGTAGGTCTTGCCGGCCTTGGCCAGCGCGACCTTCTTGCCCGACGCGGTGACGGCGATGACCCGGAACTATTGGTCGTATTCGGCCGGCAGCAGCGGGGTCACGCCGCTGGGCGTCATGCCGCCTGAGGTGTACACGCGCAGCCGGAACTTCGCCTGCTTGCCATACAGGCTTATCCCGTCGTTCGGCAGGTTCTGCTGGAAGATCTTTGGGCCGGTGCTGCCGACGGCCGGCATCCTGCTGAGCTTCGCGGCCACCAGGGTGGGCCCGCCGACGGCGCCGGCGCCGATGTGCAGCCGGACGGCGGGGGCGCCTGCCCGTTCGCTGCCCGCGGCTCGCCAGCGCGCGCCCAGGCGGTACGGGCCTAGGCCGGCTTCTCCTGGTGGCCGCCGAACTCCTTGCGCATCGCCGACAGCGCCTTGTTGGCGAACAGGTCGAGCTGGCGCGAGGAGAAGCGCGACTGCAGCGAGGTGGTGAGGACCGGCGTGGGAACGCCTTCCTCGATCGCCGCGATCGACGTCCAGCGGCCCTCGCCGGAGTCGGACACCCGGCCGGAGAAGCTTTCCAGCTCCGGCGACTGATACAGCGCGATGGCCAGCAGGTCGAGCAGCCAGGAGCTGATGACGCTGCCCCGCCGCCAGACCTCGGCCACCGACGTCGTATCGATCTTGTACTGGTAGTACTCGGGGTGCTCCAGCGGGGCGGTCTCCGCGTCGGATTCCTGCTTCCGGGTGCCGACGTCGGCCTTGTGCAGCACGTTCAGGCCTTCGGCCAGAGCCGCCATCATGCCGTACTCGATCCCGTTGTGGACCATCTTGACGAAGTGGCCCGCGCCGTTCGGACCGCAGTGCAGCCAGCCCTGCTCGCAGGGGGCGGGCTCGCCGGTCCGCCCGGGCGTGCGCTCCGCGGCGCCCACCCCCGGCGCGATCGAGGTGAACAGGGGGGCCAGGTGCGCGACCGCGTCGTCGTCGCCGCCGATCATGAGGCAGTAGCCGCGGTCCAGGCCCCAGACGCCGCCGCTGGTCCCGCAGTCGACCAGCCGGATCCCCCGCTCGGCCAGCCTCTTGCTGCGGTCGATGTCGTCGCGGTAGTACGAGTTGCCGCCGTCGATGATGATGTCGCCGGGCTCCATGCGCTCGGCCAGGCTGTCGATTGTCTGCCCGGTGATCTCGCCCGCCGGCACCATCACCCACGCGGCCCGCGGCTTGGTGAGCGCGGCGACGAACTCGTCCAGGGACGAGGTGCCGGTGGCGCCCTCGCCCGACAGCTGCTGCACCGGCCCCGGGCTGCGGTCGTAGACCACGCACTGGTGGCCGTCCCGCATGAGCCTGCGCACCAGGTTCGCCCCCATCCGGCCCAGCCCGACCATGCCGAGCTGCCTGGTCTGGTTGCCCGCCCGGGGGGACGGCCCCCCCAGGCCCCCCGGCTCTTCAGTGGCCGCCATCCTGTCCTCCCTTGTTGTCTGAGTCGTCCCCGGGCAGCCAGGGCGTGTGCCATTCCCCGTACCCGCGGACCAGCTTGCCCGCTTCCTCGGGCCCCCACGATCCCTTGGCGTACTGCCGCACCGGCGGGGGCTGGTCTAGCAGCGGCTGCACCACCCGCCAGGTCTCCTCCACGGAGTCCTCGCGGGTGAACAGGTGGCTGTCGCCGGCCATGGCGTCACGGAGCAGCCGCTCGTACGGCTCCAGCGAGGGCCCGAGCTCCCGGGCGAAGAGCATGTCGAGGTGGACCGGCTCCCAGGCACGCCTCCCGTTGCCCCGCGAGGTGAGCACGGTGCGCAGCCCCGAGTCCGGGTCGACGCGCAGCACGATCTGGTTCGGCTCGCAGGAGTTCACCCCGCTGGTGAAGCGCAGCCGCGGCGCGCGCCGGAACACCAGCCGCACCTCGGTCACCCGGGTGGGCAGGGCCTTGCCGGCCCGGATGAAGAACGGCACGCCGGCCCACCGCCAGTTGTCCACCTCCAGCCGCAGGGCGGTGAAGGTCTCCGTGGAAGATCCCTTGGCCACCCCGGGGACGTCGAGGTAACCGTCGTACTGGCCGCGCACGTACTGCGACGGGTCGGCGTCGGGCATGGACCGGAAGATCTCGGCCTTCTTGTCCCGCAGGTCGTCGGCGCCCGGGCCGATCGGCGGGTCCATGGCGACCAGGGACAGCACCTGGAGCAGGTGGTTCTGCACCACGTCGCGCAGGGCGCCGACGGGGTCGTAGAAGCTGCCCCGGTCCTCCACCCCGAAGTCCTCGGCCATCGTGATCTGCACGCAGGAGACGTGCTCCCGGTTCCACACCGGCTCGAGGATCTCGTTGGCGAACCGGATGTACTGGATGTCGAGGACCGGCTCCTTGCCGAGGAAGTGGTCGACGCGCAGGATCTGCTCTTCGGCGAGGTGCTTGTGCAGGCTCGCGTTGAGCTCGCGCGCCGAGGCGAGGTCGTGCCCGAACGGCTTCTCCACCGCCACCCGGGCGCCCTTGGTCAGCCCGGCGTTCGCCAGCGACTCGACCACCCCGGCGAACAGGCTGGGCGGGATCTCCAGGTAGAACAGCGGGCTGGCCACGCCGGACAGCGCCCTGGCCAGCCGCCGGTAGGTGCCGGGGTCGGCGAAGTCGCCGCTCAGGTACGACAGGCGCCTGGCAAACCGCTTGAACACGGCCTCGTCGATCTGCTCGCCCGCCGCCTCGATCGACTGCCTGGCATGCTCGATCAGGTGCTCGGCCGACCAGTCCTCCCTGGCCACACCGATCACCCTGCTGGACAGCTCATGGCGGGCCTCCAGCCGGTACAGGGCCTGCAGCGTCATTTTCCTGGCCAGGTCCCCGGTGATGCCGAAGACCACGAGCGCGCCCGCCTCAGGCGCCTTAGCCTGCGCGTCCACCGTCCTCCTCGATGGTCGTGGCGATGGCCGACAGGAGCCACTGGCCCTCGTGACGACGCTACACCCGCCCCGCCCGCCGCCAGGTGGCCAGGGGCAGACGGCTCACGGGGCCGGCCGGCCGGCCCGGCCGGCCCCGTGCAGCTGGGCGTTGAGCGCGCCCCATGCGGCCGTCCGCGGCCGTGCCTCCACCGTCCCGGTGACGCTGTTCCTGATGAACATCAGCCCCGGCTGCCCGCTCAGCTCGCGCGCCTTGACCCGCTGGCCGCCGGGCTGCAGGGTCACCACCGTGCCGGCGGTCAGGTACAGCCCGGCCTCGACCACGCAGTCGTCGCCCAGCGAGATGCCCAGCCCGGAGTTCGAGCCGAGCAGGCACCGCTCTCCGACCGAGATGACCTCCTTGCCGCCGCCGGACAGCGTGCCCATGATCGCAGCACCGCCACCCACGTCCGTCCCGGCGCCGACGACCACGCCCTGACTGATCCGGCCCTCGACCATCGAGGGGCCGAGCGTCCCCGCGTTGAAGTTGACGAAGCCCTCGTGCATGACCACGGTGCCCTGGGCCAGGTGGGCGCCGAGCCGCACCCGGCTGGCGTCGGCCACCCGGACCCCGGGCGGCACCACGTAGTCGAGCATCCGCGGGAACTTGTCGACCGACTGCACCTCGACGTGCCGCCCCGCCGCCCGCGCCCGCATCTGCACCGCGACGGTCTCGGCCGCGTCCACCGGCCCCGCCGTGGTCCAGCACACGGTGGGCAGCACCCGGAAGATGCCGTCGAGGTTGACGGTGTTCGGCCGCACCAGGCGGTGGGACAGCAGATGCAGCCGCAGGTAGGCGTCCCCGCAGTCACCGGGCGGCGCGTCGAGATCGGCGATCTCCACCCGCTGGTGGGTGATGCGCACGCCCCGGACCTGGTCCGCGCGCTCGGCCACCGGCGTGAACTGGCCCGGGCCGGCCGGCGGGCCGAGCCGGGGGTCGGGAAAGAAGTAGTCGAGCGGGGCGCCCGCCGCCTCGCTCATCGTGACGATCGCGTCGCCCCATGCCTGTCTGCTCACGGCACGAACCTACCGAATGACCTGGGTCACCACGTTGACGATGCGGCCAGGCACGACGACGAGCCGGGCGATGACGGCGCCGCCGAGGTGGCGGGCGAGGCCGAGGCCCGTCCCGCTCGGGTACGGGAAGAAGTCCAGGATGTAGGCCTTCGGACGGCCCGCGGCCTCCTCGAATCCTGCGGCCAGGGACCCGGCCCGGTTCGGGACCTTGAACGTGCCCTCCGCCTCCCATCTGGCCTGCCACGCGAGCTCGATCTGGTTCGCCAGTGTGGCGTCATAGCGGTGCGGCGGCTGGTCGCTGTCGTCGCTGCTGGCCATCGCGTCCTCCCGGCGCCGGGGCAGATACAGGGGGAAATGAAAAAGCCCCTCGCATCGGAGGGGCGGCCGCGCTGACAGTGCTGGCGTCGGGCGTCAGCGCGGCCAGGCAAGGAGGAGGCTGCAGCGGTGCGGCATGCCGCAAGCATACCGCTGACCGGATCATTTGGCCGCCGGCCCGGCCACGCGCGGCTGCCATGGCAGGGTCAGAGAACCTTTCCCGGGTTGAGGATGCCCGCCGGGTCCAGCGCGTTCTTGATCGCGCGGTGCACGGCCATGGAGTCGTCGCCGAGCTCCAGGGCCAGCCAGCGCCGCTTGATGACGCCGACGCCGTGCTCGCCGGTCAGCGTGCCGCCGAGGTCGATCGCGGCGCGGAACACCTCGTCGGCGGCCGCCCAGACGTGGGCGGGCACCTCGTCCTCCCCCTCCGCGCGGTCGAACACGAAGCACGGGTGCAGGTTGCCGTCGCCCGCGTGGGCGACCGTGGCGATCAGCACGCCGTGCCGGCCCGCGGCCCGCTCGATCCGCTCGATCATGTCCGGCAGCCGCGACCGCGGCACGCACACGTCCTCGACCAGCGTGGTGCCCAGCCGTTCGGTCGCATAGAAGGCCAGCCGGCGGATGTCGAGCAGCTGCTCGGACTCTGCCGCGCTGGCGGAGACGTCCGCCAGCAGCGCCCCGTGCGCGGCGCAGATGTCCCGCATGGCCTCGGCCCGGCCCTGCGCGGCGTCGTCGCCGTCGTCCTGGGCGATGAGCAGCGCCTGCACCGCATCGCCGAACCCGAGGTGCTTCCAGTCGTCGAGGGAGCGCAGGGTGACCCTGTCGAGCAGCTCCAGCAGGCTGGGCTGCAGCCTGGCCTGCAGGATCGCGGTCACCGCGCGGGCCGCGGCGCGGAAGCTGGGGAAGCTCGCGGCCACGGTCGCCGGCGGCCGGGCGGGCCGGGGCCGCAGCCGCAGGGTCGCGGAGGTGATCACCCCGAGGGTGCCCTCCGAGCCGACGAACAGGCTGGTGAGGTCGTAGCCGGCCACGCCCTTGACCGTCCTGCGCCCGGTTCGCAGCACCCGGCCGTCGGCGAGCACCACCTCCAGCCCGAGCACGGCGTCCCTGGTGACGCCGTACTTCACGCAGCGCAGCCCGCCGGCGTTGGTGGCCAGGTTCCCGCCGATGGTGGACGTCTCATGGCTCGACGGGTCGGGCGGGTACATCAGGCCGTGTGCCGCCGCGGCCCGGTCCAGGTCGGCGTTGATCACGCCGGCCTCGGCCACGGCCAGCTCATCGGCCGGGTCGAGCTCGAGGATCCCGTTCATCCTGGCCAGCGAGATGATCACGCAGCCGTCGGTCGCGGCCGCGCCGCCGGCCAGGCCGGTCCCGCCGCCGCGCGGCACCACCGGGACGCCGTGCCTGCCCGCCCAGCGCACCG
>JASHPR010000074.1 GCA_030038015.1 Streptosporangiaceae bacterium | reverse complement strand
GGGTTAGCAGCTGCCCGGGCTCGGATGTCGGAGCTAATTATGATCGCTGCGGTAAGAAGCGCTGCAGCGACAATGACGCCCACGCTGATGTAAGCGGCCACTACGATAGACGCCTTATCGGTCGCCTTATCGACATTGAAGATCGCGAGCGCTGCCGCGCCGGCGGCGGTGATGAACGCCGCGAGTCCGCCCACGCGTGTCACGTTGAGCGTGTTGCTACTAACGCCAGCCGTCTGCGCGGCGTCTTCGACCTTGGGCGTCGCCGCCGAGTCGGCGGATCCTTTGTTCAGCACTCCGACGGTTTCCAGCAACCTGGTAGCCATAGCAGCGAAGCCTGTGGGTTTCCTCGGACTTGCTATGCTCGTGCCCGTAGTCGGCGTGCCTGCGCTTGCCGTACTCTCGGATTGATCATCATTCGGCATTGCGCGTTCCTTTCGAGAGGGCTGTGACACCTGTGTATGCCCGGCCGGATCCGCCTGGACTTGACAATCTCCGACAAGACTGGAATGCGGAGGACGATAGTGTCAAGTATGACCGGGTCTCGGCCACTCTGCTCCCAGGGCACGCCTATCGTTACCGACGCCGAGCCTCGGCTCCCGGATGACGCAATTCCCGCAGCATGCGAGGCACGGGAGCGCTCAAAACCGGGCGATCTGCGCGGCAACCGGTGCGGGGGCGCCCGCTGCCAGCTGCAAAAATTCAGCGTTCGGGCGCTTCCGTACCGTCGGCCTCCTGGCTAGGGACAAGCTGGCATAGCCTTGACCTGAGCGTCACTCGGCAACGCTTCGCCGCACTGAGTCGAGAGACATGGTCACAACGCAGACGAATCCCGGGCTTGTCCCCACTCTGCGGCCAATAGGTGCGACGCTGATGTCCAGTTCGGTATCCATGAGGCGGCCCCGAGCGTCTCGTTCGATTCCTAGCAGGTCACGGTACCATGCGCCCATTGTCGGGGTGCGAACTGGATCGTTAGGAATGAACCGACGCCCCATGCCAGAGACATTGTAGCGCTTTCGATAATCCGCGTTATTTATGCTGCCCTCGCACCATGCGGGCCTTCCCTTCCGGGGCTTAATCCGAAGATAGACCCTCGTCACCTCCTCGGGCTTAATAGCATCGAACAAATAGACGACCGAGCTTCCCTGATCGCTAGCCATCGCTGCACGGACCGCGCAGCTACGATAAGTCGCCATTCGGACATCATGCCGCGCCAGATCGGCTAGCGTCTAGTAAATGCACTGCTGTTGCCAGGCGTAGGGCTGCGAGATCAGGTCTCCAGGACCACTCGCTCACATCGCACGTGAGGTTGCCGGCGGCGCATGAAGCAGGCCCGCCGTGCGCGCATCGGACCCGGCTGGAGGAGCGGCCGGGAAAGGGCGGAGGCATCTGGCTCTCCGCGCGCAGCCGCCTTGACGCGGTGTCACAGATGCGATCGGGTCATGCTGCGGCCAGCCCGCCCCGCGCGACTGACCGGAAGTCGCGGGTCATCGAGCCGGGCGTGCGGCCGGCCAGGATCCAGGGACTAAGACGTACCATCTCAGTAATGGCTGGATGGTGGTCGATCGAGGTCCTGCACGGCGAGTTCTCGGCGTTCCGGTGGCAGGAACAGCACGACGACGCACTGATCGAAGCGGCGCTGACGAACGGCGCCACCGACGGGGCCTGGCATGCGGAACGCTGGGGCGTGGTGTTCGAGATCTGTTTCGGGGACGACCAGCAATGGGACAGATTCCGCAGCCTGCCAGCCGTGCGCGCGGCCCTGGATAGCGTGCCGGATCCCGTCACCGGCCTGCTCATCTACCGCGGGCGGGGCGGCACCGCAGGGACCCGCACGCCGCGCAGGCCCAGGCCAGCGCCGGGCGCGGAAGCCATCTCGCTGCCGGAACCGCAACCCATGCTGCAGCTAGACCTCACCGGCACTTCGAGCGCCCCGATGGCATCCGGCGTGTGCGGGCAGTGCCGCGCCGGGTAGCTGCGTACATTCATGCAGGTTGACCTGCTCATCGCCGGTCGCGCGCGTCCCGGCTCCCGGCAGGACAACCGAGGGAAGGTCAGCAGCGTCCCGGACCAGGCCGAGGTTCAAGTCCCATCCCTTCGGCTGCCGGTCGGCGCGTCTGATCCGCGCGGCCACGACCGCCGAATCAAACGGCTGGTCAAGGCTCCCGGCCTCCAGCCGGCCAACCCGCTGCGCTCGACCGCGAGGCCAGCCCGGCACCGCGGACACACGAACCGGGATGTGCATAAAACCCGGGTCAGTTCAAGCGGCTGGTTCCCCGCAGCCGCGCCCGCCTTCACCAGTGTGATGGGCGCGACTGCGGGCTGCTGCGATCAGGTGAAGCCGACGTTCAGGATGAAGTGTCCGAGCCTCAGGTTGAGTACCCCGCCTCCGGCCCAGTGCACAACGAACGCCAGCAGGATGATGACCAGGATGAAGACGACCACCCAGAAGAAGAACATGACAATGCCGGGAATGGCGTACCCGGCTACGGTTCTCGCTCTAGCCACGGCCGCCAGCTACCCGCCGGCGTGGGCTTTATTCGGCCGCCGGACGTCCCGGGCTGGGACCGTCTCATCGGCGTCTGCTCGGGTCGGCGAGCAGGAGCAGGCCGCGCAGGCAGGCGTCCAGGGCCAGGCCGAGGATCGCGATCGTGATGATGCCGGAGAACAGCGGGGCGGTGTTCAGGTAGTCGCCTGCCCGAGCAGGCAGACCAGCTCGCCGGCCCGGGCCCGCAGGCTCGCCCCGGCCAGCGCGGGGCCCCGCCGTTGGCCGCAGCCCGTTTTACCGGTCCTCGAGCCCGCTCAAGAACCCGAGGATGGCCCGATTCACCTCGTCCGGGTGGGTCACGTTCGAGGCGTGCGCCGCGCCCTCGACGGCGATGAACGTGACCGGGCCGCCCAGGCCGTCCCGGACCGCTTCCGCCCGCGCCAGGGGGATCGCGGCATCCGCCGTCCCGTGCACGA
>JASHPR010000727.1 GCA_030038015.1 Streptosporangiaceae bacterium | reverse complement strand
GTGCAGCCGCGCGTCCATCTCCGCCGCGCGGGGCGGCCGCGCGAGCCCGGCCGCGCGGCGCCACGCCTCGGCGAACGACGCGTACGCCTGACGGCGGCAGTACCCGCACGGGCGGTGCCCGGCGGCCAGCGCCGTCGCCTCGTCCAGGAAGAACAGCGCGGTCCACCGGCCCGGGGGCATGGGGTCACGCCGGACGTCGCGCCAGCGCAGCACGCAGCAGATCCACATCTTGGACCGCCAGCGGGAGACGCCCAGCGTGCGGTCGGCGCGGTGCAGGCAGCCGCGGTTGCCCATCAGCGTGCCGCGCGCCGGGGTCGGCCACGATCTCACCGGCGGGGGTCACCCGGTTCTGCAGCGGCGTCCCGCTCACCTCCTGCCGCACGCTGTCGGTCTGCATGCCGTCCTCTGCACACTGTGCACCACCGTCTCGCCGCCCGGCACGCCCACCCCCGCTGCGCATAAGCCGGCCATCGGCCAGATCTGGCGGCGGGATGTCGAGAACGCGCCGGCTGGTCCGTCCTCAGGGTGACGGTGCCAAGATGGGCGCCGGCCGAGCACGCGAGGAGCAGCAGGTGACCAGGTTCTTGCTGATGGTGAACTACGACAACGGCGACGTCACCGAGCCCCCACGATGAGCATCCCCGAGCGGCGCTACCTGACCACGAAGGCCGCCATGCTCGCCCGCGGCCAGGCAGGAACGGCCGGTCCGGGGGAGCGGCACGGCCGCAGCGGCCTGATATACCGGGAACATGGCTGACGGTTCCCTCTCGGCCCAGATGCGGTCGGCCGCCGGCGCGCTGCTTGCGGCGCTGCACGGCAGGCAGCGCGAGCTGGCGGTGCGGCCGTTCGCCGACGACGCCGCGCGCCGGTGGATCGAGTACCGGCCGGAGCCCCGGCCCGGCGCATGCATCGCGGACATGGGCACCGGGGCCCGCAAGGCCGCGCACCGGCTGCTGTCCACCGGGCTCAGCGAGCACGCCTACGCGCAGGCCATGGCGGTCATCGCCCTGGAGGAGGTGCTCGACCGCCAGGAAGGCTGGGCGCGGCACCGGCACAGCAACGACTACTGGGTGAACGTCTTCGGCGACCCGGACGGCGACGGGCCGTGGTCGTGGCGTTTCGAGGGGCACCACCTGTCGGTCACGATGACCGTCCACGGTGACGAGGTCTCGCCCGCACCCGTCTTCTTCGGCGCCAACCCGGCGCGCGTCAGCTACCTCGGCCGGGCCGTATCCCGGCCGCTGCCGCTGGAAGAGGACCTGGCGCGGGAGCTGCTGACCTCCCTCGATCCGCAGCAGCGGTCGGCCGCGGTGGTGTCGGACCAGGCTCCCCGCGACATCAGCTCCGGCACCAGGCCGCGCGCCGCGGAGCGCATCGAGCCGCTCGGCATCGCGTTCTCCCAGCTCGGCGACGCTCAGCGGGTGCTGCTCGATCAGCTCGTGACGCTCTACCTGGAACGGCTGCCCGCCAGCCTGGCCGAGCGAGAGGCCGCCCGGGTCAACGCGGAAGAGCTCTACTTCGCCTGGCAGGGCCCGGCGGCGTCCGGCGTCCGGCACTACTACCGGGTGCAGGGCGATGACCTGCTGATCGAGTATGACAACACGAGCGCCAACGGCAACCACCAGCACACCGTGCTGCGCCGCCCGCGCAGCGACTTCGGCGACGACGTGCTCGCCGCCCACCTGGGCCGGGCGCACTCCTGACACCGTGCTGCCAGACGCCTGGCTGCCGGACTGGTGCGGGCAGGCGCCTGGGCCGCGGCTCGCCCGCATCCTGTTCCGGCCGGGTCACCTGGCCCGTATGCCGCTTATTCGACCGGCAAATCGGCAGCACAAACCCGGCGGTCCTGCCGTCAACACCATGACCCGCTGCGTCAGCCAGCGCCAAGCCCAAGCCCCTGCGATGCCAGGCTCCATTCGGCTATGGCGTGACCTTCAGATGGGCTCGCTGAGGACGGACCGCTACCTGCCCGGCCATCCGCTCGAAGGACTCGACATGCAAGTCATGTTTCCGCTCATATGCCAGAAGGTCACCACCTGCGATCACTAAGATCTGCAGGGTGACCGAGCCACCCGATCAGGCTCATGCGCCAGCACCAGCACCGGCCACGACTAGCTGTGTGCGGAAGGTGTGGCAGCAACTGGTGAGCATCGACGCGGCTTGGAAGCAAACCCGAGGCACGGCCCCGTTACCACTGATGCGCTGGGCTGCGGCCTTATGCGTATTCATCGGCCTGTGGATCGCCGGCATTCCTACTCAGGCTACTGGCTGGATCTGCCCGGGAGCTATCGTTGCCCTACTGATCTTGCCCGACGCGGGCACGATCTCCTTCGGAGGGCTCAAGCTGGAGATGCTCAGGCAGAACAAGGCCGAGATCGAGAAGGTGGGCGAACAAGTCCACCAGCTGCAGATACAGCAGGCAGCTGCGGCTGCCAGCGCCAGCGCCGGTGTGATCAACAACTACTACGCCAAGGCAGCCGAGGCAGTGGCCGAAGTGATCCAGGACGCGGACGAGGGAGAAAGCGCAAAAGCCGTCCCGGCGGCGGACGTGCTGAAGAGGTTCACCGTCGCAGGCACTGGGATAGTCACGCCCCCTTCCGATGACCCGGAACCCGAAAGTAACCTCGAGCCATGAGCGCACAGGCGGCGGAGCCGATCTACGAGGCGCAAGCCGACGGCGATGTGGAAGTTGCCGAGACCGTCGTCAGACGGATGGAGGAGCTGAATCCACAACAGGCTGATGCAGTAGCACATGCCATCGCCGCAGTCAGCAAGGATCAAGGAACGCCGATCCGGATTGACCTTCCGAGCGGACCTCCAAGCCGATCGTACAAGGCACTGCTCCCCGCCGACCCGAACGCACCTGTGGTGATCTACCGCAGTGCTGGCCGGGGTACCTGGCTTGTAGCTGCGCTGCTGGACCGAGACAAATACAGGGCGTACCGGCAAGCCGAACGCGCGCACCTTTTGGACGACCCAGCGTTCAAGGCCCTGATTATGGGCGCACTAGGCGTTATCGGGATCTACCTGATTAGCCGGACTGCCGCCAAACCCTGATAGGCATGCCTGGCAAAACCGAAAAGATCTACGCAGCCGATCCCGCCAAACTCTGGCAGGCCGGGCCAGCGCTCCGGGCCGCCTACCGCGCCGACCCAGACCACTTCACCGCCGAGTGGCACGCCGAAACCGGCGGCGCGCCACCCGGCTACGTTGGATCACGTGGAAGCGCCGCCGTTCCGGATCGACCCGCTGCGGCTGATCTACGTGCAGGTCGCCGAGCACATCGCCGCCGCATCGAGGCCGAGGAACTGGCCGGCGGCCAACGGCTGGCACCCGAACGCGACATTGCCACCGAATACGGGGTCACCTACAGCACGATCCGCAAGTCCATGGAACTGCTGCGCGAGCAAGGGCTGATCGTCACATGCACGGGCGCGGCACCTTCGTCGTCCCCGAAGACCAGCGGCCCCACCGGTCATAACAGCTATCGGCGCGACCAGCGCTGCACCGGCGTGCGGCCGGCTAGCCGCGGCCGGCCGGGCGGTAAAGGTCCTCGACCCGCCTGATCTGGGCCAGGGACCGGTTGACCGGCACGCCGTTGCGCTCCAGCAGCGGCAGGATCTCGCTGCTCCGTTCGCTCAGGAACGCGATCCCGCCCGCCTCGCCGCGCAGCTTGAGCCAGACGGCGATCCTGCTCCAGCGCAGGG
>JASHPR010000008.1 GCA_030038015.1 Streptosporangiaceae bacterium | reverse complement strand
CATGCGGGCGGGTATGACCCGCTGTACCACTTCATCGACGTGTTCTACAGCAGCGTGCTCGCCGACCCGTTGCTGCACCCGCTGTTTGGCGACGGGCGCCCGGACCACGTCGACCACCTGACCGCGTTCGAGGCCGAGTCGTTCGGCGGGCCTGACGACTTCACCAGCAGGCTCGGCTTCGCCCACCTGATCGACGTGCACCGCGGCCTGAAGATCACCGAGGAGCAGCGGCAGCGGTTCGTCGCGCTGTACCTGGCCGCCGCCGATACCGCCGGGCTGCCCCACGACCCGGCGTTCCGCGAGGCGCTGCGATCCCATGTCGAGTTCGGCTCGCACGTCGCCATGCAGAACTCCCACGCCGAGACCGACGATCAGCTGCACCCGCTGCGGGAAGTGCCGAAGTGGGAGTGGCCCGGCACCGGTGAATGAGGGATGACCGGCTCGCTATGACGACAGAGCGCACGATCGGGCTTAGGCTGTCATAAGAACTCTGGCGCGTCTCTGGCTGGCCGAATGAGGTGGCGACATGGCGGATCAAGACGGCGGGCTGACCATCCCCGAGGGCGGCTTCTGGCCCGCGCCCGAGATCCCGCAGCCGAACATTTACCCGATGGAGTGGCGGGTCGAGACCGAGAAGCTGGCGGCGATCTACCAGAAGTCCAAGCTCATGGCGTGGAACCCGGCTGACCTTCCGTGGGACAGGCTGCGCGCCGGCGACTTCACCGCCGAGCAGCGGCTCGGGATCATGTACTGGTTCTCCGTGCTCGCCAACTTTGACGCCTCCGGGCCGGCGGTCTTCGCCCGCGCCACCATCCACGCTTTCGAGCAGCACGAGGAGGACCCGGTTCGCAAGTGCTTCTTCTCGATCACCCGTGATGAGATGAACCACGAGGAGTGCTGCCAGCGGTCTATCGCGGCGCTGTGGCCGGGCGGCCCGCTCAGCTGGAGCCCGGAGACCGACCTGGAGCGGGCCGCGCACAACAACATCGGCTGGCTCTACCACAACGGCGGCCGGTACTGGAGCGGCTACAGCAGGGCGGTCGGCAAGTACTCGCTCGCCGTGCTGTTCACCAGCTTCATGATGGGGGAGATGGCGGCATCGACGCTCTTCCGCGGCATGGCATCTGCCACCAAGCACCCGGTGTTCTCCGAGATGTTCCATAAGATCGGCCGCGACGAGTCCCGTCATCTGCAGATCTGCATGACGATCCTGGAGAAGGAGTGGCCGGGCCTGAACGATGACATCAAGGGCACGATCACGCGCCAGCTCAGGGCGGGCTTCGTGTTTCTTTCGATGATCCTCTGGGAGCCTCCTGAGGGTGGCTTCTGGGAGCTTCCCCCCTACTTCCTGCCCAACCACAGGGTGCTGATGAAGTACGCCAGGGAGGGCGGGCTCGGCGTGCTCTCCTACGAGGAGCAGGCCGAGAACTGGAAGGTGGCGATCGCGCGGGTGCGGGCGATCGTGCAGCGCTGGGGCATCGAATTCCCCGCCATCCCCGAACTCGACATCGAGGGCGTGGACGTCTCGGAGGACATCAACCCCGAGGACATCATCCCGGTCTTCTGAGCGGTACGGGGCGCGGCCCGCCCTGCTGCCTGCAGACTTGCCAGTGGGCCGGGTCTGCGGGACCGTTTGATGTGAACGGAGCACACTGGCGCCACCGGAGGCGAGGGAGCGGAGGCCTTGGCCTGGTCCACCTATGTCGCCGTGGGTGACAGCCTCAGCGCAGGCCGGGGAGACGAGGGCCGGGACGGGCGCCCGGTCGGGTGGGCGCAGCGGCTCGCCGACATCCTCAGCGTTCGAACTGCGACGCGGTGCACCCTTACCAACCTGGCCGTGGACGACGCCACCGTCCGCGAGGTGCTCACCGGGCAGCTTCCGGCGGTCGCCGCCCGCAAGCCCGACCTGGTCAGCGTCACGGTGGGGATGAACGACATCCGCGCCCGCGGCTTCGACGAGCTGAGCTTCAAGGCCGACCTTGGGCAGCTGTTCGAAGGGCTGGCGGCGACCCAGGCGACGCTGCTGACCTGCACCCTCCCCGACCTCACCGCGGTCAGGCCGATGTCCCAGGAGCTGCGTGAGATCGTGCACGAGCGATTGCGGGTGGCCAGCGACATCATCCGCGAGCAGGCAGAGTCCTACAGCGCGGTCTGCCTCGACGCCTGGAACCTGCCCGGGGTCACCGACGAGGGCCTCTACGGGCCGGATGGGCTCCACCCCAATCACAAGGGCCATCAGTTCCTGGCCGCCGCCTGCGCGGACAAGCTGGCCCCGCGCTGACGCACGGCGCGCCCAGGGGCGGCTGTGGACCGCCGTGTGGATGGACCGGTGGATAAGCGGTGCTACGCAGGGGATAACGGCAGGTGTCTTGTGGATGGCCAAAGAATCTTGAGATTGGCGTCCGCAAGCCCTTGTGCAGGCCCTGGAGAGGCAGTAGAAAAGCACTCACCACCGCACGCGGAGGCTGATCTGGGGGAGACCCCGGGGCTCCGGGGGCAACCCCGGAACGCACGGAAAGCCGGGAAACCGGGTTTCCAGGCGGGCCTCTGGCGGGGGTGGCCTGGTCGGCGGCGGACAGCAGCCGGGTGACCGGCCAGCCGAGCGATCGGCACGCTGGGCTGCACGGCCGAGCGAGGCCCCTCCATCTCATACATGGAGGGGCCCTCGTCGTTATTGTGCCGTCAGCCATTCTGCTGCACCAGGGGACGCGCCCCGAGGCGGGGCCGCCTCGGCCGGGCGCACGGCGCGGAACCGGCCGCGGCGCAGAACCGGCCGCGGCGCAGGTCAGCAGGCTGGCGCGGCGCGGGTCAGCAGGCCGGCGCGGCGCGCTCAATGGCCGCGCTTCCGGTCGATTATTGGCGGGCGGCCAACAAACTGCGCACAACGCGTAACGCCACGTGCAATGGCGAACGATAATGAGACAGACGCAGGCGACGTGGGTACCCCCGAGCTCACGTCGCCGCGTCTTCATCCGCCGGCCGACCCTGGCCGCGAGCACCGATGCGAGCGTGCCGGCAGTACCCCGTGGCGGCGTTGCCCGGTAGCGTTCGGTACATGAGTGCTACGACAATGCCACCCGGCGACGCGGACCGGCCGGAGCGGGCCCCGTTCGGCCGGATGCTCACCGCGATGATCACGCCGATGACTGGGGACGGGGCGGTCGATTACGCGGGCGCGGCCCGCCTGGCCGAGTACCTGGTCACCGAGATGCGCAACGACGGCCTGGTGATCAGCGGCACCACCGGCGAGTCGCCGACAACGACCGACGAGGAGAAAGGCAGGCTGCTGCGCACCGTGCTGGAGGCGGTGGGGGACAGGGCCACGATCGTTGCCGGGGTGGGCACCAACGACACCGCGCACACCTGCGAGCTCGCCAGGCAGGCCGAGCAGGCCGGAGCGCACGCGCTGCTCGTCGTCACCCCTTACTACAACAAGCCGCCGCAGCACGGGCTCGTCGCGCACTTCACCAGGGTCGCCGACACGACCAGCCTGCCGGTGATGCTCTACGACATCCCGGGCAGGACCGGCACCCCGATCGCCACCGAGACGCTGGTGCAGCTGTCCGCGCACCCGCGGATCGTCGCGGTCAAGGACGCCAAGGGCGACCTCACCGCCGGGTCTGTCGTCATGGCCAGCACCGACCTGGCCTTCTACAGCGGCGACGACCCGCTGAACCTGCCCTGGCTGTCGGTCGGCGCCGTCGGCTTCGTCAGCGTGCACAGCCACGTGGTCGGCGACCGGCTGCACGAGATGATCGACTCGTACCTGGCCGGCGACGTGGACACCGCGCTGGCGATCCACCGCGAGCTGCTGCCCGTCTACACCGGCATGACCCGCATGCAGGGCACGATCAGCACCAAGGCGGCGCTCGCCATGCTCGGCCTGCCCGGCGGCCCGGTCCGCCCGCCGCTCGCCGACGCGACCAAGGCCGAAGCCGAGCGGCTGCGCACCGATCTCGTGGCCGGGGGCGTGAAACTGCCCGGCACGTGGCCGGCTGCGTGACGCCGCGGTGAGCCACCCACACCCGGACCTCGGCCCACCGCCGTCCCTGGCCGTCGGTGGCCTGCGCATCGTCGCCCTTGGCGGGCTCGGCGAGATCGGCCGGAACATGACGGTCTTCGAGCACGCGGGCCGGCTGCTGGTCGTGGACTGCGGCGTGCTGTTCCCCGAGCCAGACCAGCCGGGGGTGGACCTGATCCTGCCGGACTTCTCCTACATCGAGGACCGGCTGGACCAGATCGAGGCGCTGGTGCTCACGCACGCGCACGAGGACCACATCGGCGCGGTCCCGTTCCTGCTCCGGCTGCGGGAAGACATCCCCCTGGTCGGGTCCAGGCTGACGCTGGCGCTGGTGGCCAGCAAGCTGGCCGAGCACCGGATCACGCCGGATTCCCACGAGGTCAGCGAGGGCACCAGGCTCCCGTTCGGCCCGTTCGACCTTGAGTTTTTCTCGGTGAACCATTCCATCCCCGACTCGCTGGCTGTCGGCATCCGCACCGGCGCCGGCCTGATCCTGCACACCGGCGACTTCAAGATGGACCAGCTGCCGCTGGACGGGCGGCTGACCGACCTGGCCGGCTTCGCGCGGATCGGCGCCGAGGGCGTCGACCTGCTGATGTCGGACTCCACCAACGCCGAGATCCCCGGCATCGTGACCACCGAGCGGGCGATCGGGCCGGTGCTTGGCGAGGTGTTCGCCGCCGCCAAGCAGCGGATCATCGTCTCCTGCTTCGCCAGCCACGTGCACCGGGTGCAGCAGGTGATGGACACGGCCGCCGCGCACGGGCGGAAGGTGGCCCTGGTCGGCCGGTCCATGGTCAGGAACATGGGCGTCGCCCGCGATCTTGGCTACCTGCGGGTCCCCTCGGTCCCCGGCGGCCTCATCGTGGAGCTGAAGGAGGCCGAGGAGCTGCCGCCCGAGCGGATCGTGCTGATCTCCACGGGGTCGCAGGGCGAGCCGATGTCCGCGCTGGCCCGGATGGCCGGCCGGGACCACCCGATCCGGATCGCCGAGGGTGACACGGTGATCCTCGCCTCGTCGCTGGTGCCGGGCAACGAGACCGCGGTCTCCCGGATCATCAACGACCTGACCAGGCTGGGCGCGCGGGTGGTGCACCGCGGCAACGCGCTGGTGCACGTGTCGGGGCACGCCCCCGCCGGGGAGCTGCTCTACGTGCTCAACCTGGTGCGGCCGAGGAACTTCATCCCGGTGCACGGGGAGTGGCGGCACCTGAGGGCGAACGCGGAGCTCGCCGCGCTGACGTCCGTGCCGGACAGGAACATCGTGATCGCGGACGACGGCGTGGTGGTCGACCTGGTGGGCGGCCAGATCTCGGTGGCCGGCCACGTGCAGTGCGGCTACGTGTACGTGGACGGGCTGTCCGTCGGCGAGGTGACCGAGGCGTCGCTCAAGGACCGCCGGATCCTCGGCGAGGAGGGCTTCGTGTCCGCGGTGGTCGTGGTCGATTCCAGCACCGGCAAGCTGGTGGCCGGCCCGGAGATCCACGCCCGCGGCTCCGGTATCGACGACTCGGCCTTCGGGGAGGTCCGGCCGCTGATCGAGGAGGCCCTGGCCCGCGCGGCCGCCAACGGGATCAGCGACACCTACCAGCTGCAGCAGCTCGTCCGCAGGACACTGGGCCGCTGGGTCAGCGAGAACTACCGCCGCCGCCCGATGATCATCCCGGTGCTCGTCGAGGTCTGAGCCCGGGTTCCGGGCAGCCGGAACCAGTGCCGCGCCGCGACCAGATTGCGCAGTCGTGAACATTTCCCCCGTTCGGTGAGGACATTTAGTACATATCCGGCGGAAAATGAACTCAACCTGGGGAAGAGTCACTGACGATCACGGAGCCCGGATTGACCGGCGTATCCGAGCCTTTGACTGCACGGCTTCGGCCCTAGCCGCCCGCCAGCTCGCGGAGCTTGTACCGCTGCAGCTTGCCGGTGCTGGTCCGCGGCAGCGCCGCCAGGAACTCCACCGCCCGCGGGTACTTGTACGGCGCGATCCGCTGCTTCACGAACTCCTGCAGCTCGGCGGCCTTCGCCTCACCGCCGTCCGCGCCGTCCCGCAGCACCACGAAGGCCTTGACGATCTGGCCCCTGGCGTCATCGGGCACGCCGACCACGCCGCACTCGGCCACGTCCGCGTGCCCGAGCAGGACCTCCTCGATCTCCGGCCCAGCGATGTTGTAGCCGCCCGAGATGATCATGTCGTCGCTGCGCGCCTGGTACCAGAAGTACCCGTCGGCATCCCGGACATAGGTGTCGCCGGTGAAGTTCCAGCCGCCCTGCACGTAGGACCGCTGCCGCTCGTCGGCCAGGTACCGGCAGCCGGTCGGGCCCTTGACCGCCAGCCGGCCCGGTGTCCCGTCCGCCACCGGATTGCCGTCGGCGTCCAGCACCGCGGCCTCGTAGCCGGGGACCACCCGGCCGGTCGCGCCGGGCCGGATCTCGTCGTCGGCCGATGAGATGAAGATGTGCAGCATCTCCGTGCTGCCGATCCCGTCAATGATCTTCGCGCCGGTGGCGTCGTGGAAGGCGTGCCAGGTCGACGCGGGCAGGTGCTCGCCCGCCGACACCGGCCGCCGCAGCCCCCGCAGCCGCTCAGCCTTGCCGGCGGCGAGCATGGCCCGGTAGGCGGTGGGCGCCGTGGACAGCACGGTGACCCCGCGCGCGGCGATCTGGTCGGCGAGCTCGGCCGGGGTCGCCTTCTCCAGCAGCAGCGTGGCCCCGCCCGCCCGCAGCGGGAACACCAGCAGCCCGCCCAGACCGTAGGTGAACGCCAGCGGCGGCGTGCCCGAGAAGATGTCGTCGGGGCGCGGCTTGAGCACGTGCGCGGAGAACGTGTCCGCGATCGCGAGCAGGTCCCGGTGGAAGTGCATCGCGGCCTTGGGGCGCCCGGTCGTGCCCGAGGTGAACGCGATCACCGCCACGTCGTCGGCCGCGGTGTCCACGGCGGAGAAGTTCCGCGGCATCGGCATGACCCGCTGCGCCATGTCCTCGGGCCCGGCGCCCCCGTAGCTGACGATCTGCAGGCCGGCCACGCCGGCGGCGGCCAGCTCGCCGGTGAACCTGTGATCGCACAGGGCCAGCTTCACCCGGGCGATCTCGCAGATCGAGGACAGCTCGGCGGCGCGCAGCAGCGCCATGGTGGCCACCGCGACCCCGCCGGCCTTCAGCACTCCCAGCCAGCAGGCGGCCAGCCACGGGTTGTTCGGGCCGCGCAGCAGCACCCGGTTCCCCGGGACCAGCCCGAGCTCGTCCGCCAGCACCCAGGCCACCTGGTTCGAGACCCTGACCACGTCGTCGTAGCTCCAGGTGCCGTTCTCCGACAGCAGGCAGGGCCGGGCGCCGCCGCGGGCGTCCGCGGTCGCGTCGAGCAGCTCCACCGCGCCGTTCAGCCGCTCGGGGTACCGCAGCTCGGGCAGGGAGAACCGGAAGTCGGGCCACAGCTCACGAGGCGGCAGGTTGTCCCGGCAGAACGTGTCGACGTGCGCGGATGGCGAGAGCGGGAGCCGCATGACCTGACCTCCCTCGGCGTGGCAGGGGCAACCCCCAGTATTCCGCTATGTTCCTTGAATGACGACCTTCACCGAGGCGCCAGAGAGCGGCGACCCGTGGCTGGCCCAGCCGCGCGCGCTGATCGTGACGACCTACGGCCTGTACGCGCGCGACATGGCCGGCCCGGCGGGCCCCGGCGGCACGGCGGGCTGGCTTTCCGTGGCGTCCCTGATCCGCCTGCTGGCCTGCCTCGGCGTCGACGAGCCGGCCGTCCGCTCGTCGGTCTCCCGGCTGAAGCAGCGCGGCGTGCTCGAGCCGCGCCGCAGCGGCGGCGCGGCGGGTTATGCCCTGTCCGCGCGGGGCCTGGCCATCCTGGCCGAGGGCGACGAGCGGATCTTCGGGCGGCCGCGCGCCCGGCTGGCCGACGGCTGGGTGCTGGCCGTGTTCAGCGTGCCCGAGCCGCAGCGGCACCGCCGTCACGAGCTGCGCTCCCGGCTTACCTGGCTGGGCTTCGGCACGGTGTCGGCCGGGGTGTGGATCGCGCCGGCCCACGTGGCCGCGCAGGCCGCCGGGGTGCTCCAGCGCGAGGGCCTGTCCTCTTACGTGACCCTGTTCCGCGCGGACTACCAGGCCTTCGGCGACCTGCGGGATCAGGTGGGCCGGTGGTGGGACCTCGGCCGGCTGCAGCGCCTGTACCAGGCGTTCCTCGACACCGCGGGCCCGCTGCTCGCCCGCTGGGGTGAGGCCGCGCCCCCGGCAGGCGGCGAGGCGTTCGCCGGCTACGTCCGGGCGCTCACCGCGTGGCGGCGGCTGCCGTTCCTCGACCCCGGGCTGCCCGCCGAACTGCTGCCGTCCGGCTGGAACGGCCTGGCCGCCGACGAGGTGTTCGCCGCGCTGCGCGGCCGGCTGGCCAGCCCGGCGCGCGCCCACGTGCTCGCGGTCACCGGGAGCGCGCCGGGTGTCACGGGATGACCGCATGCCCCTGGATCTCGACTAGCGCCGCCGGGTCCCACAGCCTCAAGACGCCGACCGCGGCCATCGCCGGGTAGTCCCGGCCCGCCAGCCGCCGCCACACCTCGCCGATCTGCTGGCCGTGCCTGCGGTAGTCGTCCAGGTCGACCGCGTACACGGTCAGGCTGGCCAGGTCGGCGGGCGAGCCGCCGGCCGCGGCCAGCGCGGCCAGCAGGTTGGCCAGGGCCCGCTCGAACTGCTCGGCGACCGTGCCGCCGGTGACCACGCCGTCCGGGCCGGCGGCGATCTGGCCGGCCAGGAACACCACCCGGCCGCCGTCGGCGACCACCGCGTGCGAGAACCCGCTCGGCTTCGCCAGGGTCGGCGGGTTCACCCGTTCGAGGGCCATCTGCGCTCCCCAGGATCTCTCGGTGATCAGCCTGAACGTGCAGCTCCGGGGCCAGCGGGCCCGCCCGGCGCCGCTGGCCGCCACCGGGCGTGCCGGGTGGCCGGCTCACCCTCCCTGATCAGCTGCAGCCTGGGCCGTGGCCCGTCGCCGCGGCCGGCCTGCGGCGGCCTGCTGCCGGCCCGCCACGGGTCGGGCCACGCCGCGGCCGGCCCATCGTAGCCCTGCTCGGCGGCGGCGTGCAGGGTCCAGTTCGGGTCGTAGAGGTGCGCCCGGCCCAGCGCGCAGAGGTCGGCCCGGCCGGCCAGGATGATCGAGTTGACGTCGTCGTAGGAGGAGATCATGCCGACGGCGATCGTGGCGATGCCCACCCGGTTGCGGATCGCGTCGGCGAACGGCGTCTGGTACGACCGCCCGAACGCGGGCGCCTCCTCCGGCGTCACCTGCCCGGTGGACACGTCGATGGCGTCCGCGCCCGCCGCCTGGAACGCGCGGGCGATCTCGACCGCGTCCTCGCCGGTGATCCCGCCGGGGCACCAGTCGGTGGCCGAGATCCGCACGGTCATCGGCTTGCCCGCCGGCCACGCCTCGCGCATCGCGGCGAACACCTCGAGCGGGTAGCGCAGCCGCCCCGCCAGCGACCCGCCGTAGCGGTCGGTTCGCCGGTTGGTGACCGGCGAGATGAACGACGAGAGCAGGTAGCCGTGGGCGCAGTGCAGCTCGACCAGGTCGAACCCGCAACGGCCGGCGGAAAGCGTCGCGTTCAGGAACTGCTGTTTGATCTCGGCCAGGTCGGCCGCGGTCAGCTCGCGGGGCACCTGGCTGGTGCCGGGGAGGTAGGGGATCGGGGACGGGCCGCAGACCTCCCAGTTGCCGTCGGACAGCGGCTCGTCCATGCCCTCCCACATCAGCCTCGTGGAGCCCTTGCGGCCGGAGTGGCCGAGCTGCAGCCCGATCTTCGCGGTGGACTGGCCGTGCACAAAGCCGGTGATCCGGCGCCAGGCGGCCTCGTGCCCGGGGGCGTACATCCCGGCGCAGCCGGGGGTGATCCGGCCGGCCGGGCTCACGCAGACCATCTCGGTCATGACCAGGCCCGCGCCGCCGAGCGCCTTGCCGCCCAGGTGCACCAGGTGGAAGTCGGACGGGGTGCCATCGGCGGCCGAGTACATGTCCATCGCGGACACCACGACCCGGTTCTTCAGCTCCAGGCCGCGCAGCCGCAGCGGCTGGAACATCGGCGGCACCAGGTCACCGCTGCCCATGCCGCGCCGCTTCTCGTGCCCGGCAAACCAGGCGTCGATGCGGGCGGCGAACTCCGGGTCGCGCAGCCGCAGGTTGCCGTGGGTGACCCGGCGGCTGCGGGTCATGATGTTGAACGCGAACTGCTCGGGCTCCTGGTTCAGGTACTGCCCGAGGTTCTCGAACCACTCCAGGCTGGCCTGGGCCGCGCGCTGGGTGGAGGCCACGACCGGCCGCCGCTCGGCCTCGTAGGCGCCGAGCGCGGCGTCGAGGTCCGGCTGCTCGTGCAGGCAGGCGGCGAGGGCCAGCGCGTCCTCCATCGCCAGCTTGGTGCCCGAGCCGATGGAGAAGTGCGCGGTGTGCGCGGCGTCGCCGAGCAGGACCACGTTGCCGTGCCGCCAGTTCTCGCAGCGCAGCGTCGTGAAGCTGGTCCACCGGGAGTTGTTGGCGAGCACCGCGTGGCCGCCGAGCACGCTGGCGAACAGCTCGCGGATCCTGGCGATCGACGCCTCGTCGGACGCGCCGGGCGGCAGGGCCGGCGCGGCGAGCGTGCCGAACCCGGCTTCGCGCCAGACCTCGTCGTGCATCTCCACGATGAACGTGCTGCCTGCCGCGTCGTAGGGGTACCCGTGGACCTGCATCACGCCGAACGGCGTCTGCTCGATGAAGAACGTGAACGCGTCGAAGACCAGGTCGGTGCCGAGCCACATGTAGCGGCAGCGGCGGACGTCCAGGCCCGGGCGGAACGTGGCGGCGAACGCCGCCCTGGTCGCGGAGTTGGCCCCGTCGGCCGCCACCACCAGGTCATGGCTGGCCGCGAGGGCGCGCGCGTCGGGGGCCTCGGTGCGGAAGCGCACGGTCACGCCGAGGCCGGCGCAGCGCTGCTGCAGGATCTGCAGCAGCCGGCGACGGGCCAGCGCCGCGAAGCCGTGCCCGCCGCTGGTGATCACCTGGCCCTTGACGTGCACGTCGATGTCGTCCCAGCGGGCGAACTCGCGCTCCATCGCGCGGTAGATCTCCGGGTCAGCGTGCTCGATCCCGCCCAGGGTCTCGTCGGAGAACACCACGCCGAAGCCGAACGTGTCGTCGGCCGCGTTGCGCTCCCAGACGGTGATCTCGCTGCCCGGGGCGAGCTGCTTGGCCAGGGCAGCGAAGTACAGCCCGCCGGGCCCGCCGCCCACGACCGCGATGCGCACGCCGCCTCCTGCCGTCCTCTCCCGGCTCCGACGCTATGTCGCTTTCGCGACGACCGTCAATGCAACGTGCAACGCGCCCCCGGCACCCCTGGCGCGCCGATGGCACCCCTGGCGCCTCCAACTCGTCCTCGGCCACCACTGGCAGTGAGGTCGTGGACTCCGCGCTGTTGCTAGAGCAACAGCGCGGAGTCCACCACACCGTTGCGCGGTGCGGCAGATGGCCTCTGCTGTTGTTGCGGCGGCCCTGCTGTTGCCGGGGCGGCCCCGCGCCATTGCTGGGGCGCGGCCTTGCGCCGTTGCTGCGGCTCCTCGCCGGGCCACGACACGCCATTCCGCGTGCTTCGCTCGCCCTTCATGGGTAGGTACCGTGGAGATCATGGCGACTCGTGCGCCCAGCGGCTCCACGCGCCCGAACGCTGCCGCGCGCCCTAAGGGCGGCGCCAGCGGGCGATCACGCATGGCAAGCGGCAAGCGGCAGGTCGGCGGTTCTGCGCGCAAGCCGCCGAGGCGGCGCGGCCGGTCCAGGGCCGGGTACCGCGGCCCCGGCGGGCGCAGGTACCACCCGGCGCCGCCGAGCAACCCGATCGTGATCCTGATCGGCTGGGCGGTCAGCGCGATCAGCGGCGTGTGGATGGCCCTGGCGCACACCGCAGGGGCCGCCGCCCGGGCCATCGGCCGCAACGCCCGGGACCTGGACCCGGCACACCGCAGGGACGGCGTCGGGCTGGCCACCCTGGGCCTGGCGATCATCATGGCCGCGGTCACCTGGTTCCGGCTCGGCGGCGCCGTGGGCCACGCGCTCTCGGCCGTGGTCCGGGCCGGGTTCGGCTCGGCCGCCTGGGTGCTGCCGATCCTGCTGGCCCTGCTCGCCTGGCGCTACCTGAGGCACCCGGACAGGAACGCGGACAACGCCCGCATGATCATCGGCTGGGCCGCGCTGATCGTCGGCGGGCTCGGCCTCGTGCACATCGCGCACGGGACGCCCAGGCCCGCCGACGGCATGGCCGCGCTGCGGGCGGCGGGCGGCCTCATCGGGTACGCGGTGTCCGCACCGCTGGTGGCCGCGCTGACACCGTGGGTGGCGACACCGCTGCTCGCCCTGGTCACCGGCTTCGGCCTGCTGGTGGTCACCGGGACGCCGCTGCACCGGGTGCCCAGCAGGCTTGCCGAGCTGCACGGCTTCGTGCGCGGTGGGCCGGCCGGCGACGGTGAGGAGGAGGGCACCGCCGGGGGGCCCGGCAGTGCCCGCGGCCAGCTGCCCAGGGGCGGGCGCAAGCGGCAGGAGGCCATCGAGGGGGGCGACCGCGACCGCCCGTACGACTCGCCGCTGATCGGCGGCATCCTGCCCAAGGGGGCCGCTGGCCAGGATGGGCGCCCCGGCGGCGGCGCAGCCGGCCAGCCGGCCTCCGACGATGCCGAGGCCAGCGACGCGCTGGCGTTCAGCGCCGCAGGCCATGGCCAGCCGGCGCAGCCTGCGAGCGGGAGCAGCGCGACGGAGGCGCCGTGGCACGATCCCTGGCCCGGTCCCGACGGGGCCAAGGCCAGGCCGGGCGGGCACGCCGAGGCTGCGGAGCCGGCCGCGCCCGGCGGCGTGAAGGACCGGGGGCCCGAGCAGCTCACGCTGACCGGGGCCAGCGACGCCAGCTACACGCTGCCGCCCGCGGCCCTGCTGCGGCCTGGCACGGCCCCGAAGGCCAGGACCCGCGCCAACGACCTCATGGTCGAGGCGCTGTCGGCAGTGCTCGAGCAGTTCCAGGTGGATGCCCAGGTGACCGGGTTCACCAGGGGGCCGACCGTGACCAGGTACGAGATCGAGCTCGCCCCGGCGGTCAAGGTGGAGCGGGTCACCGCGCTGTCCAGGAACATCGCCTACGCGGTGAAGAGCGCGGACGTGCGCATCCTGTCGCCGATCCCGGGCAAGTCCGCGATCGGCGTCGAGATCCCCAACACCGACCGCGAGATCGTCAGCCTCGGCGACGTGCTGCGCTCCCCGGCGGCGGCCAGCGACCACCACCCGATGGTGGTCGGCCTCGGCAAGAACGTCGAGGGCCTACATGTTGTGGCCAACATCGCGAAGATGCCCCATATGTTGATAGCAGGCGCGACCGGCGCCGGGAAGGCGCTAGCGCTTGACACGCCGATCCCGACGCCGCAGGGCTGGACCACGATGGGGGAGGTGCAGGTAGGCGCGGAGGTCTTTGACGAGCGCGGCCGCCGGTGCACGGTCGTCGCCGCCACGCCGGTGATGCACGACCGCCCGTGCTATGAGGTTGAGTTTTCCGATGGCACGGTCATCGTGGCGGATGCCGACCACCAGTGGCTGACCTGGGACCGGAATACCCGGAAGGCTTACGGCCGTGCCGCTCCCCGAAGCAAGGCATACCCAGATGACTGGGCCGCCTGGTCTGCGGCAACTCCAGAATGGTCAAACCGGAGGGCGCACGCTCCCGGCGAGCGTCATCGGATGCGTGATCTGCGGGCGCAAGGACTTTCATCCGCTCAGGTCGGTGAGCCGCCAGGCCGCTCAGCAGATGCAGTGCAGCAGCGGTGGAGTCGTTCCGAGCCTGCAGGCAGAGCGCTTTCCCCGAGAACAACCGCCGAACTGGCCGCGGCCTTGCGTTCCGGGCATGAGTGGAACCACGCGATTCCTGCTGCGAAGTCGCTGGTGCTGCCCGATGCTGAACTGCCGGTTGACCCTTACGTGCTCGGCTACCTGCTTGGTGACGGTGACGCGTGTTTTGGCGGCCGGGCTGCCTGCGATCCCCAGGACCGTAAGTGGCTGCTCGCAGAGTTCCGTGCTGCTGGCTATGAGGCCCGCCCGCACCATGACCCTGGCCACTTCGGCGTGCCCGGCATCGCGAAGGCCTGGCGGTCTCTCGGGCTTAACCAGGGCAAGAACATTCCGTCCATATACCGACGCGGATCCGCCAGCCAGCGGCTTGCCCTGGTCCAGGGGCTAGTCGACTCGGATGGCTATGTGGACAACCACGGCTGTTACCGGTTTACAAGCACCAGCCGCGCCCTGGCCGAAGGGTTCCGGGAACTTGTCAGCGGCCTCGGGTGCGTGGCGCAGACGCACGAGCGGGCTGGGCGCCTTCGCGCTGGCGCGGTCTGTGCGGAGTCCTGGGAGGTCATCGTTCCGTCATCGCTGCCGTTGGCGCGTCTTCCCCGCAAAGCCCTGGCTGCCCGGCATGAGTGGAAGCGGGAGCAGGCAGGCCGCTACATCACCGCCGTGCGCCGCGTGTCATCGGTGCCGGTTCGGTGCATCCAGGTCGACAGTCCGAGCCGCCTTTACCTGGCCGGCAGGTCCTGCATACCCACGCACAACTCGACCTGCATCAACGGGCTGATCACGTCGATCTTGCTCCGGGCCACCCCGGACGAGGTGCGGCTGATCCTGGTCGACCCGAAACGGGTGGAACTCGCCGCCTACCAGGGGATCCCGCACCTGATCACGCCGATCATCACCAACCCCAAGCGGGCCGCCGACGCGCTGCAGTGGGTGGTGGGGGAGATGGACCGCCGCTACGACGACCTCGCGGCGTCCGGGTTCCGGCACATGGACGACTTCAACAAGGCGGTGCGCTCCGGGAAGCTCAGCGCCCCGCCCGGCAGCGAGCGGGTCTACGAGCCGTACCCCTACCTGCTGGTGATCGTCGACGAGCTGGCCGACCTGATGATGGTGGCCCCGCGGGACGTGGAGGACTCGGTCGTGCGGATCACCCAGCTCGCCCGGGCGGCCGGCATCCACCTGGTGCTGGCGACCCAGCGGCCGAGCGTTGACGTGGTCACCGGGCTGATCAAGGCCAACGTCCCATCCCGGCTCGCGTTCGCCACGTCGAGCCTCACCGACAGCCGGGTGATCCTGGACCAGCCGGGCGCCGAGAAGCTGGTCGGCCAGGGTGACTCCCTGTTCCTGCCGATGGGAGCCAGCAAGCCGCTGCGGCTGCAGAACGCGTTCGTCACCGAGAAGGAGATCCGCGAGATCGTCGCGCACTGCAAGAAGCAGGCCGAGCCTTCCTACCGCGAGGACGTCGCCGTGGCGGAAGGGCAGAAGCGCGAGATCGACGCGGACATCGGCGACGACCTTGAGCTTCTGCTCCAGGCCGCCGAGCTGGTGGTGAGCACCCAGTTCGGCTCCACGTCGATGCTGCAGCGCAAGCTGCGGGTGGGCTTTGCCAAGGCCGGCCGGCTGATGGACCTGCTGGAGAGCCGGGGCGTGGTCGGGCCGAGCGAGGGCTCCAAGGCCAGGGACGTCCTGGTCAAGCCGGACGACCTCGGGGCGCTGATCGCGTCCCTGCGCGGCGGCAGCGCCGAGGACTGACCAGCGGCGGGTCCCCCTTAGAGTTAATCCACCGTTTCCTGGCGCGCCGATGGAACCGGCGGTGGCGGTTCGGGAGTCGTAGTAAGGGTAAGGACGCGGATACTTAAAGCACCGCGAACGGCGACGGCTCCTCGCCGGCCGAGAGGCGGATGTCTACACTTAGTGACCGGTCCCTTACTGAGGGAACGTAAGAGAATTTGGCAGCTGTCACCGCACCCCGGGCGGCGCGCAGTGGGACAAGGAGTGGAGGCGCGCGTGAGCATCGGTGACACCCTGGCGGAGGCACGACGCCAGGCTGGTCTCACCGTTACGCAGGTCAGCCAGCGGACCTGCATCCGGGAGACGATCATCCGGGGGATCGAGCGCGGCGATTACTCCGCGTGCGGCGGCGACTTCTACGCGCGGGGCCACATCCGCAGCATCGCCCGGGCCGTGGGCGCGGACCCGGAGCCGCTCATCAGGGAGTACGACCAGACCCAGGGCGCGCCGCGCCCGATCTCGGCGGCCGACGTGTTCGAGCCCGCCACTCCCATCAAGATCAGGGAACGGCGCAGGCCGAACTGGAGCGCGGCCATGGTCGTGGCGCTCGCCGTGCTCGTCGGCCTTGTCGTCTACCACGTCGTCTCGTCGTCGGCCAAGCCGACAGCCTCGTCCGGGTCCGCCGGCCCCCAGCACCTGAGCACCACCACGCACAAGTCGGCCGCGAAGCGCCACGCCAGCGCATCCGCCTCGCCGGCGCCGCCGACGCTGGCCGACGACGTGGTCATCCAGCTGACCGCCACCCAGAACTGCTGGGTCATGCTGACCACCTCGACCGGCAAGCAGATCTACGAGGGGATCGTCTACGCCGGCACGTCGAAGCACTGGACAGAGACGCAGCCGGTCAGCCTGATGCTCGGCAACCCGGAGGGTGTCTCGCTGACGGTCAACGGCAAGAACCCGGTTCCGGCCGGCTCCACCCAGCCGGTCACGCTGAGCCTCGGGCCCGACCAGAAGACGACAGGCTGAGCCGGGAACGGAGCCGGCACCCGCCGCCGCCATGGCGCGCCGCCGTGCCATCTGCGTGCCATCCCACGGGCGGGGTTACCGTAGTCTGCCCGTGTGTCTTCGAGCCAGCATCCCCTTCCCGGCCCGCCCGGGCGCAGCGTGAGCCTCGTCACGCTCGGCTGCGCGCGGAACGAGGTCGACTCGGAGGAGCTCGCCGCACGGCTCGAGGCGGGGGGCTGGACCCTGTCCGACACCGCGGGCGCCGCTGTGGTCGTGGTCAACACCTGCGGCTTCATTCAGGCGGCCAAGCAGGAGTCGATCGACGAGCTGCTGAGCGCCGGGTCGGGCGGCGCCAAGGTCGTCGCGGCCGGGTGCCTGGCGCAGCGGTACGGCTCGGAGCTGGCCGATGCGCTGCCGGAGGCGCAGGTCCTGAGCTTCGACGACTACGGCGACATCGCCGCCAGGCTCGATGCGGTGCTGGCCGGCCAGCGGTGGCCCGCGCACGCGCCGGGCGACCGCAGGCGCCTGCTGCCGATCTCTCCCGCGGAACGGAGGGCGGCCGCGGGCGGCAGACCCCCCGGGCACGCCACGGTGCAGCCGGACCTCCCGCCGGGCGTGGCCCCGGCCTCTGGCCCGCGGGTGATGCGCCGCAGGCTCGATGGCGGGGTGGTGGCGCCGCTGAAGATCGCCTCGGGCTGCGACCGGAGGTGCACCTTCTGCGCGATCCCCGCGTTCCGCGGCGCGTTCGTGTCACGTGCGCCGGGGGACCTGGTCGCCGAGGCTGCCTGGCTGGCGGCCCAGGGCGTGCGGGAGCTCTTCCTGGTCAGCGAGAACTCCACCTCCTACGGCAAGGACCTGGGCGATCTCCGGCTGCTTGAGGCGGTGCTGCCGCAGCTCGCTGGGGTGCCGGGCATCGAGCGGGTGCGGGTGAGCTACCTGCAGCCCGCCGAGCTGCGGCCGGGCCTGGTCGAGGTGATGAGCTCAACCCCGGGGGTGGCCCCGTACTTCGACCTCTCCTTCCAGCATGCCAGCGGGCGGGTGCTGCGCGCGATGCGGCGGTTCGGCGACCGCGAGCGCTTCTGCGTGCTGCTGGACCAGGTCAGGCAGGCATGCCCGGAAGCTGGCGTCCGGTCCAATTTCATCGTGGGCTTCCCGGGCGAGACCGAGGGCGATGTCGCGGAGCTGCACCGGTTCCTGTGCGACGCCCGCCTCGACGCGATCGGCATCTTCGGCTACTCCGACGAGGACGGCACCGAGGCAGCGTCCCTGCCCGGGCACCTCCCGGCCGAGGAGATCGCGCGGCGGGTCGAGGACCTCGCCGACCTTGCCGAGGAGCTCATGGCGCAGCGGGCGGCCGAGCGGGCCGGCGAGGTGGTCGAGGTCCTCATCGAGGAGCCGCTGGGCGAGGGGCGGTACGGCGGGCGCGCGGCGCACCAGGCCCCGGAGGCCGACGGGACCACCGAGGTGCTGGCCAGCGGCCGGGTCACCGCGGGCGACATGATCAAGGCGGTGGTGACCGGCGCCGATGGCGCCGATCTGGTTGCGGAAGCCGTCGGCACCCCGGGCGTGCCTGGTGCCGCGCCCGTCCGCCCGGCGAGAGGCGCGCGGGCGCATTGAGCCGGCCGGACGCCGGCGCCGCGGAGGAGCGTGAGGTCGGGCATGCCGGGAGCATCCCGGAGCCGCGCCTGGTGAACATCGCGAACGCGCTGACCATGATCCGCCTGTTCCTGGTGCCGGTGTTCGTGGTGCTGCTGCTGGCCGGGGGCGACGCCATGCGGATCGCGGCGTGCGTGACCTTCGGCGTCGCGTCGGCCACGGACCTGCTCGACGGCGAGCTGGCCCGCAGGCGCGGCCTGATCACCGACTTCGGCAAGATCGCCGACCCGATCGCGGACAAGGCGCTGACCGGGTCGGCGCTGGTGGTGCTGTCATACCTTGGCGAGCTGCCCTGGTGGGTGACGGGCGTCATCCTGTTCCGCGAGCTCGCGGTCACCGCCCTGCGCTTCTGGGTCATCTCGCAGGGGGTGATCGCGGCCAGCCGCGGCGGCAAGGCAAAGACGCTGCTTCAGGTGGTGGCGATTGCCCTGTACATCCTGCCCGGCCCGCTGCGGGTCGTGCGCGAGCTCGTGATGGCGGCCGCGCTGGTGGTAACGGTGGTGACCGGCGCGGACTACGTGGCCAGGGCGGCCCGGCTGCACCGGGCGGGCGCGGGCGGCCGGTCCCCGGCACGATAAGGAGAGAACGGATGAATTCCGGCGAGCCGGGCAGCGGCGGAGGCGACGACGTCTGGGTGCTCTCCCAGGAGATCATCGAGACGCTCGGCGCGCGGGGCGAGACGATCGCGGTCGGTGAATCGCTCACCGGGGGAATGCTCGCGGCGGCGCTCACCGCTATACCTGGTGCGTCAGCGGTTTTCCGCGGCGGCATGGTCACCTACGCGACCGACCTGAAGGCGACGCTGCTCGGCGTTCCGGCTGCGCTGCTGGAGCGCCATGGCCCGGTGCACCCGGCGGTGGCATCGGCGATGGCGGAAGGCGCGCGGCTGCGGATGGCGGCGACGGTCGGTGCCGCGGCGACCGGCGTAGCCGGGCCCGACCCTCAGGGGGGCCAGCCGGTCGGCACGGTGCACATCGCGGTCAGCGGCGGGCGCGGTGCCACGACCGTGCGGTCCCTGGCGCTTTCCGGCGACAGGCAGCAGATCCGCCGGGCCACCGTGCAGCGGCTGCTCGGCCTGCTGATCAGCATGTTGCGGGAAGAGAACATACGATTACAGTGTTACGTCAGCGAACACGCGGCTATGCCCTCTCCCGCACCGTCCGTAAGGGCAGGTACGGTGGAGGGGTCGGCGGAAGGCCTCGGGAAGGGAGTGTGGCGATGGTCCTGCTTCGTCACTTGCTCGGTGACGCGCTGCGGCGGCTGCGTCTCCGGCAGGGTCGCACCCTCCGCGAAGTCTCTGCCGCTGCGCGAGTGTCACTCGGATACCTGTCGGAGGTCGAGCGCGGCCAGAAAGAGGCGTCGTCGGAGCTGCTGGCATCGATCTGCGGGGCCCTCGGCGCCCCCATGTCCCAGCTCCTCAGGGAGGTGTCCGACGGCTTCGCCCTCGCGGAACTGCAGAGCGAGCCGGTGTTCACGGGGGTGCGGGTGCTCACGCCCGACGTGGCCGGGCCAGGCGACGGGTCCGGTGCGCCAGCCGAGGGCAAGGTGCCCGTCCAGGGCACGACCAGGTTCGTCGTGGGGCCAGGCCAGCCCGAGTTCGAGCAGGTCACGCATCAGATCAGCGACATCCAGGACATGGTGCCCGTCTGATCTGCGCCGCGGGTGCTGGCGCCCGCACGCGGGGATGCCGGGCCGGGCGGCCTCAGACCCAGGCGCGCGGGTCGTCGGCGAGCTTTACCACGCTTTCCGGCAGGTGGCCGGACACGATGTGCTCCAGCGTCACGTCTTCGAGGATGGCCCGCTCGTTGGCCCGGAGGGCTATCCACACGGTCTGCAGCGGCTCGGCCGCGCCGATGTAGCCGAGGTTCTCCGGGC
>JASHPR010000726.1 GCA_030038015.1 Streptosporangiaceae bacterium | reverse complement strand
CGGGGCCCCGCTCGCCGACGCCGTGGTGGCGGCGAACGCCGCCGGCTCGGAGGCCGTGGCCAGGCTCGGTGCCGTCGGTGAGGTCGAGGTGACCGGCGTGGCCGAGGTCGGCCAGACCCTCGGCGCTAGGTTCATCGACCAGGTGGCCGCGGCGGCCGCCGAGAAAGCGGAAGGGGAGACCCCACCATGAAGCTCGCGATCCTCGGCGGCGGCGGCGTCCGGATGCCCGGCTTCGTCCGGGCGGTGCTGGCCACCCGGCCAGGGACCTTCGGGGAGATCTGCCTGTTCGAGCCGGATGCCGAGCGCAGGGAAACGATCTGCAGGCTTGCGGCCGGGATCGCGGCCGCCCTCGGCCACCCGGACACGGTCACGGTCACGGCCGACGCGGCCGAGGCGTTCACCGGCGCCGACTACGTGTTCTCCGCGGTGCGCGTCGGCGGCGACCGCGGGCGGGTCATCGACGAGCAGGTCGCGCTGCGGCGGGGCATCGTCGGCCAGGAGACGACCGGGCCGGGCGGCTGCGCGATGGCGCTGCGCACGATCCCGGTCGTGCTCGCGTACTGCGACCTGCTCAGCCGGTGCTCGCCAGGTGCGGTCCTGATCAACTTCACCAACCCGGCGGGCCTGATCACCCAGGCCATCTCGGCGCAGGGCAAGGTGCGGGCGATCGGGGTGTGCGACACCCCGGGCGGCACCGTCGCGCGCCTGGCCGACTTCCTGCACGCCGGCCGCGGCAGCGTCTCGGCCGCCTACGGCGGGCTCAACCACCTGGGCTGGGTCTGCTCGGTGCGGGTGGGCGGCGAGGAGCGGATCGGGGAGCTGCTGGCCAGGTTCGGGGAACTGCAGCGCTTCGACCACAGGTTCGCGGCCTTCGACCCCGCGATGGTGCGCCGGGTCGGCGCGATACCCACCGAGTACGTGTACTACTTCTACGACAGCAGGCGTTATCTCGACGAGGTGGCCAGGGCCGGCGCCAGCCGCGGCGAGGACGTGCTGCGGCTGAACGCCGAGTTGCTGGCAGGCCTGGCGAACGCGTCCGCGGACGGCGTGGACGCCGCCTGGTCGGTGTACGAGATGCTGCTCGGCGTGCGCCGTGACACCTACATGCAGACCGACATGCGCGGGGCGAGCGGCCAGGACGAGGCGCGCGCCCGGCGGTCCGCGCATCCCGCCGCGGAACTCGCGGCGGCGCAGGTGGGCGGCTACGAAGGGCTCGCCCTGCGGGTCATCGACGGGCTTTCCGGCGGCGGCCCGCTGGAGCTGATCGTGAACACCCGCAACGACGGCAGCCTCGGCTTCCTCGACGCCGATGACATCGTGGAGGTGCCGGCGCTCGTCGGCGCCGACGGCGTGTCGCCGCGGGGCGTGCCCGGGCTGCCCCCGTCCGCCCAGGCCCTGGTCATGCAAGTGAAAGAGTACGAACGCGGCATCGTGGCGGCGGCGATGAGCGGTGACGCCGAGCTGGCCTGCGTGGCCCTGGCCCAGCACCCGCTGGTCCCCGGCATCACCGCGGCACGTGAGCTGATCGCCGAGTACCGCGCCGAGCACGGCATGCATCTTGCCTATCTGCGATGAGGTGAACACGTTTCGTAACGATGCATAGTTAGGACAGTATCCTAACTATCTAGGAACCGTATTTCGTTGGTACCTGTCGCGCGCGGTGCGGGAGGATGATGGCGGAGGTGGGCCTTGACTAGCGTGACCGGCACGCCAGCGGCGGCCGGGGTCGCCGAGCTGCCAGGCCCCGAGCCGGCCGCCGCCGAGTTCTCCGGCACCCCCGCGGCCAGCCAGCCGGGCGGCCAGCCGGGGGGCCAGGCCGCCAGGCCGCAGCTCATCCGGGCGCTGAACGAGCAGCTTCTGCTCGGCCACATCCGCCAGCTCGGGCCATGCTCGCGCGCCGACCTGGCGCGTCTTTCCGGGCTGTCCAAGCCGACCGTCTCGCTGGCGCTCGCCAACCTCGAGCGGTCCGGCCTGATCAGGATCGCCGGGCAGCGGACCGGCGTGCCGGGGCGCTCGGCCAGGCTGTTCGAGATCTCGCCGGACGCCGGCTTCGTGCTCGGCCTGGACATCGGTCACCATTACCTGCGCGGCGCGCTCGCCGACCTCACCGGCGAGGTTCGCGCGAAGCATTCGGCCAGGACCGGTGCGTCCAGCGTGCGCGGCCGGGTCACAGAGCTGATCCGCCTTGCGGACAAGCTGTGCGCGGACGCCGGCGTGGCCAGGGCCGACATCACGCAGACCGTGATCGGCAGCCCCGGTGTCTACGATCCGAGGCGCGGCGCCATGGCGCTGACCGGCGGCCTGTCCGGGCTGAGCCGCCCGGCCGTGCTGACCGGGCTGCGGGAGGCGTTCGGGGACAGCCTGGTCATCGAGAACGACGCGGACGCCGCGGCGCTCGCCGAGCGGGCGCACGGGCACGGCATGCACGTCGCGAGCTTCGCCTTCGTGTGGATCGGCACCGGCATCGGCCTGGGCCTGGTCCTCGACGGCAGGCTGCACCGCGGCGCGCATGGGGTGGCCGGCGAGATCGCCTACATGCCGATTTCCGAGGGCGGGGGCGCCGACGAGCAGGACGCGCGCAGGAGGGGCACGCTCGAGGCGGCAGGGTCAGCGCCCGCCGTCGTGCGCGCCGCCCGCCGGGCTGGGATGCGCGGCCCGGTCTCGGCGCGCAGCGTGTTCGCCGCGGCGGCCAAAGGCGACACGCGGGCCGCCGCGGTGGTGGCGGCCGAGGCCCGCCTGGTCGCCAAGGCGATCAGCGCGGTCGTCACCGTGGTCGACCCGGAGCTCGTCGTCCTGGGCGGCGGCATCGGGCAGGCTCCCGGATTCTCCGCCGCCGTGACCGCCGAGCTCCGCGGGCTGGCGCCGGTGCTGCCCGAGGTGCAGGTGAGCGCCCTGGGCACCGACGTCGTGGTCGACGGCTGCCTGGCTTCAGGAGCCGAACTGGCCTGGGCCCGGCTGGTGCGGCTTACTGCACACGCGGGCTGAAGTACTCGCCCGATTCCCGCCGCCACAGCATGATCACCGCGCCGAGGCCCACCAGCCATACCAGCAAGGTGAACACCAGGCTGAGACCAACATGCGGGCGTGCCAGGTTGGCCAGCAGGGACAGCGTGTTCAGGCCGAACAGCACGGTGCCGACGATCCTGGCGTAGTTGTGGCCGCCCGCGGCGGCCCTGGCCATCCAGAGCCACAGGCCGATCGCGATCAAGCCGACGATCACGCCGAGGGCGACGGACGTCACCTCCAGGCTGTGTATCTGCGTTGCCGTGTAGTGCTTGCCCGCCTTATTTCCGGCGGTGATGATGGCGCTCTTCAGGCTGCCGATGGTGGCCAGTCCCACGACGAGCTCGATAAGGCTGAGGGTCGCGCCGGCATACATGAGCCTGACCGCGGTCTGCACAGAGTTGGGGATGGGCGGGCGCTGCGGCGCAGGGGACTGCCCAGAGGTGGGGTAGGGCTGGTACATCGGCGCTCCTAACGCTTTACCACCAGCATGACGGATTTTCGGTGGGCATTGGACGCGGCCCAGACCGGACTGTAACGGAACCCGGCGGCCCGGCGCACGCCGCGGCCAGGCCGCGTGCGCCGGGGTTCCGCCCCTGCACCGTCTCGTGCGTCTTCGCGAACACAGGTAGGATCACCGAGCTAGGTATAACCGGGTGCCGGGCGGTGCACGATGCGGGCATGGTTCTGCGCCCGGACGATTTTCGGGCACCGGGCCGTCGGCGGCAGTACCGGTCCCGGGTCCGATTTGCGGCACGCGCGGCTCACGCTTTGTGGTTTCATTACCGGATTCATGCGAATGTAGACGAATGTAGGCAGTGAGAGGTGGAGGCGAGTGGAGACAGCGCGTTCTGAGGACGTGGCACCGGACCGCACGGATGAGATCCGCGGTGACCGCCAGATCCAGTGTGATGTCCTTGTCGCGCTCGCGGAATGCCGCAACCACAGGAAGTGGTTCGCGGCCTTCGCGAAGCCGTATCTCGGCGAGCACCCGATCGAGATCGGCAGCGGGCTCGGTGATTACGCGCTGGAATGGATCCCCCTGGCCGAGAAGTTCACCGCGACCGAGGCTGACCCGGCGCTCTGCGCCGAGCTGAAGAAGCACATGGCCACCTACCCCAACGTGACGGTGCGCCAGCTGCTGCTGCCGACCGAGGAGCGCGGCGACCACTCGTGCCTGGTCTCCTACAACGTGCTCGAGCACATTGATGATCACGTCGGGGCGCTGCAGAGCATGGCCAGGCTGGTGCGGCCCGAGGGTTACATCGTGCTGGTATGCCCGGCGTTCCCGTTCGCGATGAGCCCCGTCGACATCGCCACCGGGCACGTGCGGCGTTACACCAAGCGCACGATGACCAGGGCCCTGGCCGAGGCCGGGCTGCAGGTCGTCGAGGTCCGCTACGCCAACTCGCTGGGCCTGATCTGCTACTACGCGTTCACCAGCCTGCTGAAGAAGCAGCCGTCCACCGGCGGGACGATGTCGTTCTACGACCGCCTGGTGGTCCCGCTGGTCAGGTTCTTCGAGCGGCTCATCGGCGACCGGCCGCCCTTCGGGCAGTCCGTGGTGGCGGTCGCCCGGGTCAAGGAGGAGGGCGACCGCCCCGAGTAGGCCAGCGGGACCTACGTCCAGCCGGGACGGTACACGGATACGTGATCGGCCCGGTAGCTGAACACGAACCCCACGCCGTTGAGGTAGGGGACGGCCTGGCCTCCGCCGCTCCAGACCAGCACCCACCCGATGTCCATGCGCCGCGCGTCGCGGCGCGCGGCTGCCAGGCCGGCGGGAGGGACCCGCTGGCCGCTCTGGGCGGCAACCAGCCAGGCATAGAACGGGTGCCCGGCGATTGCGTTCCTGGTGCGCGCAGGGATCCACGAGGTGTAGGAAACGGCGCGCGGGTGACCGTCGGCCGTCGCCAGGACCAGGGCCTGCCGCGGTATCCCGTCGCCGTAGAGCCCGATCCCGCCGCGCAGGCCGAAGGGCACGTCTACCACGATCGACCCGGAACGGTCGGCGGCGATCGGCCGGTCTACCGCTGGCAGCGCGGTCGCCATGGCCCCGATCCCGGCCGCGCCCGACCACCCGATTTCCAGGACCGCAAGCGCGACGACGGCGATCAGCGGCTTGGCGTGGCCGAGCATCCATTCCACCGCGCTGCCTGCCAGCATGGCCGCGCCGACGAGGCCGAGCAGGGCCAGCCGGTCCGCCTCCCGCAGCGCGGACAGGCCGGGCACGTGCACCAGCCAGGTGTACGGCATGAGCAGCGACATCCGCGTGCCGTCCCAGGTCGTGGCGAGCGGGACGTAGACCCGGCTGCCGATCACCAGCGTGGGCCCCAGCGCCAGCGCCGCGCCGCCCAGCCAGAGCAGGGCGAGCATCCAGGCGCTGCGGCGGCGCCAGCTCGCGGCCAGGCCGGCCGCTGCCAGCACGCTCAGCACCAGCCCGAACGTCGGCACTCCCTCGTCTGGCTGGCGGTACTGGTAAAGAGCTGCCAGGCCGTGCAGCCCGAAGGCGGCAACCCGCGGCGACGGCGCGAACAGGCCGGTGATCCCGGCACCGAACTGGCCGTAGGTGCGGATGAGCAGGGCAGGCGTGGCGCTCGAGCCGCCGGCTGCCACCTGCTGCGCCATCGCGATCAGCTGCGGGCTGGCCACCACCGCGGCGGCCAGGCCGCCCAGGGCCAGCGGCAGGAGCCGGCCGGGGCCGGGGCGGCGGGCAAGCCAGGGCACCAGGCCACCGGCGGCCAGCATCAGGGCCATCACGGTCGATTCCTGGTTGACCAGGAACGAGGCGCCGATCACCACGCCCAGGATCACGCCGTACCTGATGCAGGGCCGCCGCCGCAGCCGGATCGTCGCTTCCAGGGTCATGGGCAGGAACACCGTGCCCAGCGCGATGTTGATGTGGTACCAGTCCTGGAAGGCCACCATCGTGGACAGCCCGAAGAAGGCTCCGGCGGTGATCGCGCCCACCTCGGTGGACAGCCAGAGCCGGGCGGCGCGGTACATCGCATAGCAAAGCAGGCCGGGCGTTGCGATCGTCAGCAGGGACAGCGAGGCTGACGGGCCGAGGGCCAGCGTCACCGGCGTGAGCAGCAGCCCCGGCAGCGGCATCAGGGTGTGGAACCCGAGCTGGATGCCTCCCGGCGCGGCCATGTAGCGGGTGAAGAACGGGTTGCCCAGAACCGCGGCCTGGTGTGCCACCCACCAGAAACCCCAGACGTACTGCTCGGTGTCGCGGGTCGCCGGCAGCTTTCCCTCAACCAGGTAGGCCGGGCGCGGCCAGGTGACGGCGATCCCCGCGGCCAGATACACCGCGAGCAGCGCCAGGTGCCGCGGCACGGTCCGGGACCGGGCCGCGGGCCGCCCGGCGCCCGCCGCGGGCCGCAGGCCGT
>JASHPR010000725.1 GCA_030038015.1 Streptosporangiaceae bacterium | reverse complement strand
CGGCGCTGCAGCGGCGTCAGGCGGTCCTGCCAGCGGGCGACGCGCGGGTCGGGTGACAGCCCGTGCTCGGCGAAGTGCACCTGGCCGCCGCCGCGCAGCACGCGGCGCATTTCATCCAGGGCGCTGTCAACATCGGGGATGGTGCACAAGGTCCAGGTCACCAGCACGTGATCCACGCTGCCGGACTCCAGCTGCAGGGCCTGGCCGTCCAGGCCTGCGAACTCGACCGGTACCCCGCTCGCCGCCAGCCGCCGGGCCGCCAGGCTGCGGCCCACCTTCGCCGGCTCAACGGCCTGGACCAGCGTCACGGCCGCCGGGTAGTAGGGCACGTTCAGCCCCGAGCCGAAGCCGACCTCGAGCACGGTCCCTGACAGGCCCGCCGTGACGCGTTCACGCACCCGGGCGAGATCGGGGGCGGCCAGCAGGGCGTTGGTCAGGCGGGGAAAAACCTGATCCCGGTACAGACCCACGGCAGCACCTATTCCGGCCCCATCCAGGCTGAGGCCATAGGCCAAATCTACGCAGGGGCGCGTGGAAGTCATACCTGACCCAGCCCGGATGATCGCATTTGTCACGTTTCCGGGCCCTCTGGCCACGGCCCTCTGGCCACGGCCCTCTGGCCACGGGCCGGGCCTGCACCCGCAGCCGTAAGCCGGGAAGCCGGGCGGCGAGCAGGCAGACGTCGTCGCCGCGGGATGGCTCGCTTTCCAGCAGGCTCTCGGCGGCGGCGCGGATCTGATCGGCGGTGCGGGCCCGGGACCGCCGGAGCGCGGCGGCGAGCGCGCTGAGCCCCTCGTCGATGTCACGGCGGCGGTCTTCGATCAGGCCGTCGGTGTAGAACAGGATGCCGGTTCCGGGCGCGAGCCGCCGCCGGCTGCCGCGGAGGGAAATGCCGGCGCAGGCGCCGAGCAGGACGCCCGTCGTACTGTCGAGGTACTGGGCGTCACCGGCGCCGGTGGTGATGAGCGGCGGCGGATGCCCGGCGTTGGCGTAGACGAGGTCACCGGTGGCCAGGTCGAGAACCGCATAGATCGCGCTCGCGAGCGCCTCGGGGAGCAGCCGGACCATGGCGGCGTTGGTCCGTTCCAGCACGTCACCGGGGTGCGGGCGGTCGAGGGCGTAGGCGCGGAGCATGCTCCGGACCTGGCCCATGATCGACGCCGAGGTGATGCTGTGGCCGGCCACGTCGCCGATGACCAGCCCGACCCGGCTGCCGCCGAGCGGGAAGACGTCGTACCAGTCCCCGCCGACATGGACGCCGTCGCTGGCGGGAAGGTAGCCCGCCGCGAGGTCCAGCCCGGGCACGGCGGGAAAGGTGCCGGGCAGGACGGCGCGCTGCAGGGTCTCGGCGATGGTGTGCTCGCGGGCAGAGGTCTCGGCGTTGACCATCACATCGGCCAGGCGCCGGGCGAACTCCTCGGCCACCTTGACGTCGGTCTCGGCGAAACTCGGCCGGCCGGCGTCGCGGACGAGAGCGAGCACCCCGACCGGGCGGTGCCCGGCCAGCAGCGGCGCGGCGAGCACGCTGTCGGCCCGCAGCCGGACAAGCGTGTCGGCCAGGCCGGGGGCCAGCTCCTGCCAGAGCGGTATCTGGGCGGCGACCCCGCCGAGAACCTGGGTGGTCCCGGTGGTGTAGGCGACCTGGATCGCCAACGGGCCCGCCGTGGGGATCTCATGGCTGCGGAACTCCGCGAGAACGGGGGCGCGCTCCGGGTCACGGTGGGCGAGCGAGGTGGCGTACAAGGTGCCATCCGCGGTCGGCAGGAACACGACGCAGTTGTCTGCCAGGCCGGGCACGACGAGCTGGGCCGCGTGCTCCAGCAGTTCGTGCCGGTTCCGCGTGGCGGCCGCGAACGCGCTGGCGCGCAGCAGGAACGTGAGCCGTTCCCGCGCGCTGTCGGCCTCGGCGCGTGCGGCCTGCTCCCGGGCCAGCAGCGCGGCGCGTTCCTGCTCGGCGCGCTGCCGGGCGGTGAGGTCGATGGCGAACGTCACCCAGCGCAGCGGGTCGCGGTCGACCACCGCGGCCCCGATCAGCACCGGCACCCGGTGCCCGTCCCGGTGCAGGTACTCCTTCTCGTACGGCTGGCACGCCCCCGTGGCGATCAGTTCCTGGATCGCCTCACGATCGCGGTCGGCGAACTCCGGGGCGGTGATCGTCTGATAGGAGATGCGCCCGGCTGCGACGTCTTCGCGGCTGTATCCGATAATGTCCAGGAACGCGTCGTTGGCGTCAAAAACGCCCTGCTCGCAGGAGGCCACCACGCCGAGCACGTTGGCCTCGCGCAGCCGGTTCAGCAGGCCGGTGTTTTCCTCCAGCGCAGCCTCCATGCGCGTCAGAGCGCGCATGGCTGCCTGACTGCTCCCTCGTGGGACCGGAACCGAGATCTCTGCACCCCCCGTGCGACCCGGCGTGGCCACCCGCGTTCATGGTAGCTTGCCTGGTCCGCCGCGATTACCCCTCAGGTTCCGGCTGGCTGGGCGGGGGGGCGCCGCCGGCCTTCAGCGCCCCGGCCAGTCGAGCCTGGCCCAGGTGACCCAGCCGGTTAACGCGTCGCCGCCGGTGCCGGACTCGGCGGCCAGGGCCCGGACGATCGCGAGGCCGTGCGCCCGCCCGTCCCCGTCCGGCCGCTGGTTCCACGGGCCGCCCTCGTCGTGGACCTCGATCCGCACGTGGTCGCCCTGACGTAGCTGCACGCGGACGGTGAACGCGCCGCCGGGCCTGCGGCTGGCGGAGTGCAGCACGCTGTTGCTGGCTAACTCCGACAGGCAGAGCAGGGCGTCATCGGTGACCGGGCAGCCTTCCAGCGCGAGCGCGAGGAACCTCCTGGCCTGGCCAACCTGCTCCGGCCGTGCAGGGAACCCCCGGCTCCATGCCCGCACCGCCGGGTCGGCGTCCGGGCCGCGGCAGCTGGCCATATCGGTCATAGGTTTTGCCTTTCGCCCGGTTACACCACCTGATGCCCTGAAAGCTGCCATGCTGGGTCCTGTATGTTCTGCATATTAGATTGCATAATGCAGGTTTACAAGCTAAGTGCGGTATTTCTCCTGAACGGGTAGCGACCGCCGACCCTGGAGGTGCGACATTGGCTCCCCGGTCCAGCCCGACGGCACGCCGCCGCCGGCTCGCGACGGCGTTACGGCAGCTGCGCGAACAGCGCAACCTGAACTGCACCGAGGCTGGCAGGGCCGTCGGCTGGTCCGAGTCCAAGGTCAGCCGTATCGAGACCGGCCGCGTCAAGATCGCCCAGCCGGACCTGGAACGGCTCCTCGACCTCTACGAGGTCACCGGCGACACCCGCGCGGGCCTGCTCACCCTGGCCCGCCAGGCCACGCACCGCGGCTGGTGGCGCTCCTACAGCGACGCGCTCCCATCATGGTTCGAGAACTACGTCGGCCTGGAGAACGGCGCGAAGTCCCTCTTCACCTACCAGAACCAGCTCGTCCACGGCCTCATGCAGACCGAGGACTACGCGGCGGCGATCTTCGCCGCCCACCAGCCCGCGTTGAGTGCCGACGAAGTCGAGCGGCGGCTCGCTGCCAGGGCAACCCGCCAGGCACTGCTGACCACGGCCAGCCCGCTCTATGTGTGGGCCGTGCTGGATGAGGCAGTATTGCGCCGTCTCGTCGGCGGACCCGCCACGATGCGAGCGCAGCTGCACCGGTTGCTCGAGATAGCGGCGCTGCCAAACGTCACATTGCAGGTAATGCCGTTCGATGAGGGCGCTCATGCATCGATGGGGACTTCGTTCGAGCTACTGCAGTTCCCTGAGCAGGGAGACACGGCCATCATCTACATCGAGGACCTCACCAGCAGCCAGTATCTGGAAACGCCAGCGGACATCGAGCGGTATACGCTTACCTTCGATCACCTACGGGCGTCGGCGTTCGCCCCCGAGCGCTCCGCGGAGTTCATCGCCCAGGTGGCCAGCGGCATGACGTGAGCAGAACGCGCAAGGAGGGCGAGGGATGCGCGCACCGGACCCGTCCCGCGCGACGTGGCGCAAGAGCAGCTATAGCAATGCGTCCGGAAGCTGCGTCGAGATCGCGGTACTTGCCGACGCAGTCGGCGAGCACGCGATCGCCGTTCGCGACTCCAAGGACCCGCACGGCCCAGCCCTCACCTTCACCGCCCGCGAATGGCGCGCCTTCACCTCTGCCATCAAGT